>DBCI01000062.1:34521-39043 GCA_002292975.1 Polynucleobacter sp. UBA962
CCTCCAAAGATGAGCATGGCAATCACCATCATCTCCGTACTGCCATGCGTAATCACGGTACGACTGATAGTTCCAGTGATCGCGCTATCAATCACCGCTTTAGTGTCCATTTTGCGTTGCTTACGGAAGGTCTCACGAATACGGTCAAAGATCACCACAGACTCATTAACCGAGTATCCCAATACTGCCAATATAGCTGCCAACACAGAGAGCGAGAACTCCCATTGGAAGAAGGCAAAGAAGCCTAAAATAATAATGATGTCATGTAGGTTGGCCAAGATTCCGGCGACCGCAAACTTCCACTCAAAGCGGAAGGATAGGTAGATCATGATGCCAATTACCACAAAGACGAGCGCCTTTAAACCATCAATCGCCAGCTCTTTGCCCACCTGAGGACCGACATATTCAACGCGTTGTAGCTTGGCCCCAGAATTGCTCGCCTCAAGTACTTTCATGACAGCCGCGCTTTGATCTGCCGAGGGAATAATTTGACCAGCTTGATCCTTGAGGAGTGGCAAACGAATGATGACATCGCGAGAGCTACCAAAATTTTGGATCTGAGTATCGGTATAGCCTATCTTCGTAATCTGCTCACGGATAGAGTCAAGAGGCGCTGTTTGTGGATAGGTAATTTCCATGACAGTTCCGCCAGTGAACTCAATGGAGAGATGAAGACCTTTTTGCCAAATAAAGAAAACAGCTGCTATAAAAGTGAGTAGGGAGAATGCATTGAGAATCAATGCATGACGCATGAAGGGAATATCTTTGCGGATTCGGAAGAATTCCATGATTTACTTTCCTTCTGGGCGCCAAACTTGGCCAATTGAAATAGCTTGTAATTTCTTTTGACGGCCGTACCAAAAATTGATAACGCCACGCGCAAAGAACACGGCCGAAAACATCGAGGTCAAAATACCCAAGCAATGAACGACTGCAAAGCCTTTGACAGGACCCGAGCCAAAGGCTAGCAAGGCTAAACCTGCAATTAAGGTGGTGATATTGGAGTCCAAGATGGTTGCCCATGCCTTATCGAAACCAACCGCAATGGCGGTATGTGGCGCAACTCCATTCCGTAATTCTTCTCGAATTCGCTCATTAATAAGAACATTAGAATCAATTGCCATACCAATCGCAAGGGCCATCGCAGCAATTCCTGGTAAGGTAAGAGTCGCTTGCAACATCGAAAGCAAAGAAATAAGTAAGACGATATTGACAGCGAGGGCGACCACAGAGAAGAAGCCAAACAGCATGTAGTAAACCGTCATGAAGATGGCAATCGCAGCAAATCCATAAATGAGAGATTTAAAGCCCTTTTCAATATTCTCTAGGCCAAGGCTTGGGCCAATCGTACGCTCTTCAATAATTTCCATCGGTGCTGCTAAAGAGCCGGCACGCAAAAGAAGGGCTAGATCATTGGCACTCTCAGTAGTTGGCTGACCGGTGATTTGGAACTTAGAGCCAAATTCACTCTGGATGGTTGCGATAGTGAGTACTTCACCTTTACCTTTTTCAAACAAAATCATGCCCATCGGTTTACCGATGTTCTCGCGGGTGATCTCTTGCATGACTCGTCCGCCCGCTGCATCCAAAGAAATATTTACGGAGGGACGTTGGTTTTGATCAAAGCCAGCACTCGCATCTGTAATGCGGTCACCTGTAAAGATCACAGACTTCTTGAACACGCCTAGACGATTTTCACCAAAGCGGAATACGTCAGTTCCCGGGGGAGGGGTTTCATTGAGACCAATGCTCGAAGCAACTGGGTCGGCAAGGCGTGATTCTAGGGTCGCGGTACGGCCAATAATATCTTTTGCTCGAGCTGTATCTTGAACGCCAGGCAGCTGCACCACAATGCGCTCTGCCCCCTGTTGCTGAATCACAGGCTCTTTTACTGCTAGCTCATTAACACGCTTATTAAGCGTCACAATGTTTTGCTTGACCGCATTTTCTTGAACTTCTTTGAGGGCTGCTGATTTAAAACGCCCCACTAATTTAGCGCCATCTGCTGATTTTTCCACTTGCCATTCAAGCTCAGCCTGGGGTCCAATTAAAACACTACGTGCAGTATCTGCTTCCGCTGTTGAGCTAAAACGGATGTTAATCACATCCCCTGCGCGCTCAATACCTTGATGACGTAATCCTTTATCACGTAGCTGACCACGAATATCGGTAGCTAGTGAGGTTAACTTCTTTTGAACAGCACCTTGCATATCTACTTGTAGCAAGAAGTACACGCCACCACGTAAGTCAAGACCAAGTGGCATTGGTAGTGCATTGATGGAACTTAGCCAGTGTGGCGTATTTGACAATAAATTGAGCGCAACCGTGTAGTTAGGATCTTTGAGATCGATGTTCAGTTTTTGATTAATTAAATCGCGCGCCTGAAGTTGAGTGTCCGTATTTTCAAAGCGGATCTTGATACTTCCGATATTGCCGGTGCGCTCGAAGAAAAGACCTGTATTTTTAATCTTACCTTCGGTCAGAATATTTTCAATGCGAGATTGGGTTGTTAAGTCAACCTTAAGCGTTGGTTTTGCAGCGGAGATTTGTACTGCAGGGGCCTCGCCAAAAATATTAGGTAATGCGTACAAGAAGCCGATCAGAAGCGCTACCGCTATAACGAGGTATTTCCAAAGAGGATAGCGATTCATGATCTGGTGAGCTTAGAGTAGTGCGCTCCTGAGAAGGAAGCGCTCTACATCGTTAAACCGACTTAATAGTACCCTTGGGCAGGACACTGGTAACAGCATTTTTTTGCATCTGTACCTCAGTCCCAGCAACAATCTCAACCGTAACATATTGGTCCTTGACTGCGGTGACTTTACCCAAAATACCGCCAACCGTAATAACCTCATCGCCAGCAGCTAAGGCTTCAAGCATGACCTTCATTTCTTTTTGGCGTTTCATTTGAGGACGGATCATGATGAAGTAAAGCACTACAAACATCAGAATTAAGGGAATAAAGCTCATTAAACCGCCGGCAGCATCACCAGCAGGAGCGCTTTGCGCAAAGGCATTACTAATCAGCATCTTGGAGCCTCCAAAAAATTATTAATCTAAAGCCGCAATTCTAAACTGTATGGGGATACTGCTGGATTTTGACCGGTTTTGACCTTAAAAAGGCTTAGTCTTGGCCAGGCTCAACCCCACGCTGCCGTTGACTGTGGAACTCAGCCCTAAATTGAGTAAAAACAGCTTCTGCCAGAGCTTTTCGGATTCCCTGCATGAGTTCTAGGTAGTAATGAAGGTTGTGAATCGTATTGAGCTGAGCCCCCAAAATCTCATTGGCTTTTTGCAGATGGTGCAAGTATGAGCGAGTGAAGTTTTGGCAGGTATAGCATTGGCATTGCATGTCCACAGGACGGTCATCGTCTCGGTAGCCAGCATTGCGCAGTTTAAGATCGCCAAAACGGGTAAACAACCAGCCATTGCGGGCATTGCGGGTAGGCATTACGCAATCAAACATATCGATGCCCATGCTGACACCCAACACCAAATCTTCAGGAGTGCCAACTCCCATTAAATAATGCGGAAGATGGGCTGGTAATCGAGGGCCAGTATGGGTCAAAATACGCTCGAACTCTGGTTTGGGTTCGCCAACCGAGAGCCCACCAATCGCAATACCATCAAATCCTTGTTCAGCGACACCGGCTAACGAATACTCGCGTAAAGATTCATACATACCACCTTGCACAATTCCAAACAAAGCATTACCGGTATTTAGTTCTCGGAAACGTTTAAGAGAGCGCTCACCCCAACGCAACGATAGCTCAAGCGATTGCCGTACAGTTTCTTCGGTGGTGGGTTTGCCTTGAGATTCATACGGCGTACATTCATCAAACTGCATGGCAATATCGCTATTGAGAGTCGCTTGGATCTCCATGGACACCTCGGGCGACATAAATAATTTATCGCCGTTAATGGGCGAGGAGAAGGTCACGCCCTCCTCGTTAATTTTGCGCAAGGCACCAAGACTAAATACCTGAAAGCCACCCGAGTCAGTCAGGATAGGCTTCTGCCAAGCCATAAAGCGATGTAACCCGCCATGTTTGCGGATGACATCTAAGCCAGGCCGCAACCAAAGATGAAAGGTATTGCCCAAAATAATTTGGGCTTGCATATCTCCCAGATCACGGGGAGTAACTGCTTTGACGGTTCCATAGGTGCCAACGGGCATAAAGATGGGTGTTGATACTTCACCATGCGGGAGCTTCATCAGTCCAAGGCGTGCATGACTGTCTTGATCTTGCTGAAGGAGAGTAAACAGAGGCGCTTTCATACAAGCATTGTCTCAGGTTCGCCGCAGAAACATGGCATCACCATAGCTAAAGAAGCGATATCGCTCTTGAATAGCATGTTGGTAGGCGTAGCGAATTTGTTCTACTCCAGCAAAAGCGCTTACCAACATCAGTAACGTTGATTTGGGTAAATGAAAGTTGGTAATCAGCGCATCAACTAGTTGAAACTGGAATCCAGGGGTGATAAATAAATTAGTCTCACCCTCTAATTGGTGAGTGATGGC
>DBCI01000079.1:0-3407 GCA_002292975.1 Polynucleobacter sp. UBA962
TTCAAAGCCAGGAACCAAACGCTTATACGAGTTAGTGCCTGGATTGGTAATCGCATTTAACGCGCGGGCGTGCTTGATAATGCCGCCGATGTAATACAGCGCAAACTCTGACAACCCAGAATAGCCATTACCTGCAAATAAGTTCTCGCCATTCTTCCAAACCGATTGGTGAACGTGCATACCAGAGCCGTTATCGCCTACGACAGGCTTTGGCATAAAGGTTGCAGTTTTGCCATAGGCATGAGCTACGTTTTGCACCACATACTTCTGCCAAATGGTCCAGTCAGCGCGTTGTACCAAGGTACTAAACTTGGTACCCAATTCGTTTTGACCTTGTCCAGCAACTTCATGGTGATGCACTTCTACTGGTATGCCCAATGATTCGAGGATCAGACACATCTCGGAGCGCATGTCTTGGAAGGTATCGACAGGAGCAACTGGGAAGTAACCACCCTTCTTGCCTGGACGATGGCCAGTATTGCCGCCTTCAATATCAGCACCCGATGACCATGGAGCTTCTTCGGAATGGATCTTCACGGAGCAGCCTTGCATATCCACATTCCACTGCACACCATCAAAGACAAAGAACTCTGGCTCTGGGCCAAAGTAAGCAGCATCACCTAATCCCGAGCTCTTCAAGTATGCTTCAGCACGTTTTGCAATGGAGCGTGGGTCACGGTCGTAACCCTTCCCATCGGATGGCTCAATCACATCACACGTAATAACCAAGGTGGGCTCTTCATAAAATGGATCTACATAGGCAGCCGTTGGATCTGGCATGAGTAACATGTCAGATGCCTCGATCCCCTTCCAACCAGCAATCGATGAGCCATCAAAAGCGTGACCGCTTTCAAATTTATCTTCATTAAATGCTGAGATAGGTACTGAGACGTGTTGCTCTTTACCTTTGGTATCTACAAAGCGGAAGTCAACGAAGGTGCATTCCTTCTCTTTAACTAGTTTCATTACGTCTGCGACAGTTTTTGTCATGCAACTCTCCTCTATGAATGAAGTAATTTGGAACTCAAACGACTGGGGGTTAACCAAGCTAACAAGGTATTTAAATCATGTAGAGAATTTACTCGTGCTCAAAAGTCTTATTTGGTAATTTTGCACTATTTTAGGGAAAAAAAGTGCTTATTAAGATAATTATGCACCTATTTAGTGCAAAAATAATGATTTATTGGTGAATATAAATCTCAAAGCCTAAATCAGCCGTCCCCTGTTTAAGCTTCTCAAGGGCCTGGGGAACCAAATGCGCCTTCCCTTTTACCCCTAACTCAATATGGCGTTTAGCAAACACGCCCCCTCGAACTGGGTCGCCAACCGAGGGCAAACTAAAGACCTTCAAACCTTGGAACTCGTGCTCAACTGTCTCCATCAAGGGAGTTAGAGTGGACTCAATACCACTGGGAACAATAAAGCTTTGCTCGAGCCAATTACTCTGATGGAATAGGTCTGCGTAGTGCTGATCGAGGCACCATGCCATCATCGGCCCTGCCATCACTGGGAATCCCGGCACAAAGTGATGTTCAGCGATCCTAAATCCAGGAATTTGGTTATAGGAGTTCGGAATAATCTCACTGCCCACCGGAAACTCTCCCATCTTGAATCGATGTTGGTTCTCAGGCCGCTGTAAGTCCGCTTTCGCGGGATCGCCCTCAGCGCTCGCCACAATCCGTGCCGTAATGAGCTCTTTTGCTTGTGGATGCAGTGTCAGTTGCAAACCCAATGCGTTCGCTGCTGCGGCGCGTGTGTGATCGTCAGGCGTTGCACCAATCCCACCGGTACTGAAGACCACATCGCCACTTGCAAAGCTTTGCTTAAGGGTGTCGATAATTTGCTCAGGGTCATCCGCTACATAGCGAGCCCATGACAAACTTAATCCTCGCTCAGAGAGCAACTCAATCATCTTGGCTAAATGTTTATCTTGACGACGGCCCGATAAAATTTCATCGCCGATCACAATCAATCCGAAGCGACGCCCATCGCTCTTAGCCATCAATTGCCCCAGAATATGAGGGGCCCGCTTGATTGGTAATGCTATTTGTAGTGACATCAATTGTTTTTGCCTCTTCACGAGCATGCTGTGCATCCCTCAACTGCTTTAAGGCATTTAATAAATAATGACTAAACCACAACGCAGCAAAGATAAAAATGACTGAGTAAACCCATAAAGCGACAAATGAAACAAAGGGGAAAAGAACTAAAGCAAGCGCAGAGGTCGCCCAGAAAAATGTTGGTACGGCGCCAAACATTCCTGCAACCACACCCATGCCTAATAAAGTCCAACGATGTGTCTCTAGGAGTTGGTCGCGCTCCTGTGCGCTCGCATGATTTGCTAAGACGTCATAAGACATCAAACGCATGGTCAACCATCCCCAAAGAAGTGGTGGAAAGATAGCAACTAACGGCGGGATCCACCAAACCGGGAGCGTGAGTAAGACCAGTGCCAAGCAAATGAACGCAGACCACAGGGTATAGAAAAAGCTGCCCATGAAACTGCCGCCTTGTAAACGAGCTAGATCTTTATAGGCACCTTGCTTCACGACGCTCTCAACAACCGCTGGCACAGTGGAGAACGCAATAAACACTAATAAACTGATTGCGATTACTGGAATCAATAACATCACCAAGAACAGTGGTGCAATCCAAGCGCGTGCTTCATCAAACCCTACTATCTCCAAAGCATTCTGAATCCAGCTTGTAAAGATCGATGTCGTTAGAAAAGTTCTTAGGATCTCAAGAGCTGGTGACCAAATAAGCCAGATAACGCAGCCCCAAAATATCGACACAATCAAGAAAGGTCTAAAGCTTAACCACAGCATCTTTGGATGCATAGTGCCAACCAACGCTAAGCCCAGTGCACGAATGACCTCACCCATCATGATGTCCCAGGTTTTAACTTCGAGTCAGTGCATTTCATGAGATCGATGTATCTGTCCACGAGAGCTAAATAGTTCCCGAACGGAGTGACGTAAACCCTGCCACTGTTGCACCAGTAAATTATTAGAGACCTTTAGGTTTCTGACTCCGGTTGGATAGACCTTATCAGTAAACACGGCTGTACCAAAAGCAATATCCCACCACGGAAATAACACACCAAAATTACAACCTCCTAAGACGCCTGGTTTGCCAGGTGCATCATGGCCATATCCAACCGCATGGTGATAGCGATGGAATAAAGGGGAAACAATCAGATAGCGAGCCCAGCCTAAGTGGACATTAATGTTTGCGTGTTGCCAGCTCTGAATAAGCTGACTTAGCACCACCAAGAATATAAATTGTCCGGGAGGTACACCAAACAATAATGCAAAAAATGCAAAGACCATCGCACGCATTACATCATCAAGCATATGGTTACGATCATCCGACCAGGCGGTCATGGTTGTTTGACTGTGATGCAA
>DBCI01000079.1:3527-6032 GCA_002292975.1 Polynucleobacter sp. UBA962
GAAGTAAATCCAGGCAACCAGTTCTCAACGTTTAATCGTTCAAAACGAATATCGTGCAAGAGGGATGAGATCTGAAAAAAGATTCCGGCAAAGAGTATGAAAAATATTCCATGAAAGAATCCGAGTCGATGGATCAGGGTATAGAGTAAATCGGTACGGATATTCGGATCGGTCTTTGCTTGTTGCTCAGCAGGCCAAAATCTCTCCCAAGTTCTAAAGATCACAGAAATGATCAATAGCTGGATGCACCCTAATAAAAACCATTCAGTTCCATCAAATGCATCCTCAGCCCAGGCCATCTTGCCCATGGCAAATAAAATGGGTTCGACAAGCTGTGCATAAAGCATGCCATGGAGTGCGCTATAGGCTTCCTGAATGTGTTCTAAAAAGCTCATATATCCATTATCGTCAATTTGGGATTAGGGCAAAGCAAAAGCCCCGTTTTTTCCAGTTCTCAATCAGAGGCTCAAGCACGGCAGGCGCCCAAGGGTCTTCTCGAGACCAGATCCCTAAATGGGCGATGGCAATATCGCCATGCTTTAGACCCTTACTGGCCTTGTCGAGCAAAGCCGCATTGGGATAGCGTTTGGAGTCTAGTTCGTCCCCCAAAAAGCCACTCGCTGACCAGCCGATATGCTTGTAACCACACTGCTCACCCATAGCAATTAAGCGCTCAGAGGTTTTTCCTCCAGGGGCTCGCCAAATAGGATCGATAGTTTTGCCTGTGAGCTCCTGAAAGCGCTGACCTACCCGTTTAATTTCTGTGCAAAGTTCTGCTTGATTAAAGCGCATCGCCTTACCCGCTTTATTTCCAAACTGAGGACGCAAAATAACATCAGACTCTCCAACGTCTTTGACCCAATAACTATGGTCATAGGTATGGCTACCAAAACGATGGCCCTCTTTAACCCGTTCTTGCCAATACGTTTTCCAAGAATCATCTAAGGAGTATCCCCCTTGCTTGGTCTTCTCGTTGGCCAGAAAGAAGGTGGCCTTAATCTTATGTTGATTCAAAACCTGAGCAATTAACTCAGCTACGGCCATATTACCCGTATCAAAGGTGAGATAAGCGGTCTTATTGCAAGAGTTACTTTGTGCTGCAGCAGGAAGAGCTCCAAAGGTACTGAGCAGCGTAATGAGAGATAAAAGACTTACTCGCATCTTGCTCATGGGCTACTCCCAACTTGCCCGGGGATAGAAAAAAACGCCGTGAGGTGAACGTCCCACCGGTATGACGTCAATTAGTTTCATGGAAGGCACATCAATCACGCCTACTTTTTTTGAGAAACGCAATGTGACCCATAGTGTTTTACCATCTGGCGTGAGTTCCATATCATCGGGGCCGGCAGGCAAGCCCGTAATATCCCCCACCTTTTCAAGAGTTTGCATATTGAGCAAACTAATGCTGGAGGTAACTCGATTGGTGACGAAAACATGTTTTTTATCACCCAAAGGACGAAAATTATGCGCGCCATTAGCGGTCTTAATCCGCTTAATCTCTTTCCGATTACGCCAATCAATCACCTGAACATAATCTGCACCAGTAATACCAACTAGTAAATACTGATCTTTCGGCGTCATCCACAGACCAGCGGGTACTGGGCCGGTTGGCATGCGCCAAATAATCACTTGTTTTTCTAGATCAATTGCGACCACTTCGGCAGAATCTTGTAGGGTAACGAAAGCTAGCTTGCTATCGGATGTGAATGCAATATGGCTTGGGGTCTTTGCTGCTGGAATCGATTTAGCCAGTTTGAACTCAGCCCCATTAGCGGCATACACATCTACACGGTCTAGGCGATTGGCAGCAGCCACAAACCATTTGAAATTCGGGGAGTAGCCAATTTGGTAAGGATCAATAATTTTGGGAATACGCCCAGTAATCTCGCCCGTGATGGGATTGAGTAACGCAATATCGTCACCCACCGCATTAGCAACCAAGAGGGTTTTTTCATCGGGGGTCATCATCAAGTGATGGGGCTCTTTACCCACATAAAAGGTCTTAGTAACCTTACGAGTTGCCATATCAATCAGGCTTACGGTTGCCTCCCCTGAATTAAGCACAATGGCAATCTTTGGCTGTGTGGCAAACGCAAATGGTGACAGGCACAAAAACAAAGTCCCGATGAAGGAAATAAAGTAGGTTCTTAATAAAATGAGCATTATGAGATTGTAAAGCCCGCTTGACTTCAATGAAGATTACTCATAAGCCTAGGAGCAATAGGTTTATTGTCTTAGCGCATTAACGCAGGCTCGCCAATACCTTCTCAAGACGCTTCACAGACATAGGGGTTGGGGTTCTTAGTTCTTGAGCAAACAATGCCACCCTTAACTCTTCAAGTTGCCAACGAAACTCTTTGATGCGGGGATCTTGCTCCAATTGGTAATGACCCGACCCTTTGGCGCCTTGGCGCATCTTTTGCCAAGGACGTGCCAAGGACTCCCAATCCTTTTGGCATTGCGTATCCCGCGCCGAGTTGCTGCGGAGTTTTTCAATACGCAGGC
>DBCI01000079.1:6079-7566 GCA_002292975.1 Polynucleobacter sp. UBA962
ACCTTGTAATTGCTGGCGGATATCTTCGTGAGCACTACTAGACAGCGCCTTAGCGCTAGCTAATTTTTTACTAAGCTCCGCATGCTCTTCGAGGGTTCGTAGTACATGCTTAGCAATTTCGCCAGCAATTAAGNNGCATGCACAAGACCTTGTAATTGCTGGCGGATATCCTCGAAGGCGCTGTTCGATAAAGCCTTCGCGGTGGCGATCTTTTTACTGACTTCCGCATGCTCCTGCAGGGTCAATAAGACATGTTTAGCAATTTCGCCAGCAATTAAGACAAATCGGGGCTTGCCCTTTTGCAAAGATTCCTCAAACTCTGCTTTTGTACTGGCTAAGCCATCTTGCATAAATGCGCGCTCGATCGCCATCATGACAATCTCTTCAAGAAGTACCTCGGTCGATCCTAATTGCATAAAAAGTAGACCAATATCGCGAGCACCAGGCAGCTGTTTATGAAGTGCCTTGACGTTCTCTCGGAGGACTAAGGCATAGAGTCGTTTTAAGCCTAGGCGATGGCTTTGCTTAGCCTCTTGAGGGTCATCAAAGACCTCGAGATCAACCGCTGTTTTGCAATCCACAATGGCGGGATATCCAAAGAGAATTTGACCACTCTTGATAATCTCCAAGGTCTCGGGTAAATCTCCAAACTCCCAGTGTTGATAAGACCCGGTTTCAATCGCCCTGCTTGGGCTTTCTTTGCCTACCTCGCTTTGCTTCGTTTGGCCTTGGCTTTCATGGTCACTTCTCTCATCGCTTGCGCTCATACTTTTTTGTGCGAGGCTCTGAAATACCTCCCTAGCGATTAATCCATACTCTGTGCGTAGCTTTGCTAAATTACGCTCCAGCTCCATTTGTCTTCCATGCTCGTCAAGAAGACGAAAGTTCATAAGACAATGGGCTGGGAGGGTCTCCGGTCTGAAGTCGGCGCGCTTGATATCGATTGCTTTACTCTCCCGCAAATACCGTATCAAACTATCTATCAAATCCCCTTGTCCAAATTGCTCTTGATCCACAGCATGCTGCACAAATTGTTTAGCATGCTCTGCCAGTGGGATGTAATGGCGCCTTAGTTTTTGGGGAAGTGATTTCAAAAGGAGCTGCACTTTCTCATCACAAAGTCCTGGCACCAACCATTCTGCTTTGAGTGGATCTACCTGATTTAAGATGCTCAAGGGTACTATTAGAGTAACGCCATCCTTGGGACTGCCGGGTTCAAAGTGATAAGCGGTCTTTAGCTCAATGCCGTTCATCTTGATGACTTTGGGGTAACGATCTGCCGTGATGCCTGCGGCCTCATGGCGCATCAGATCATTTTTTTGTAAGCGCAGTGCGAGATCTTTTTGTTCAGTTTGCGCTCGATCGCGTTCTAACCAAGCTTGCAGAGTTGATCGACTATAGACCCCCTTGTCGAGTTGTTGGGCATAAAAGGCGAAGAGTAATTCATCGTCCACCAACACATCGGGACGGCGTGAGCGATGCTCAAG
>DBCI01000079.1:7630-12267 GCA_002292975.1 Polynucleobacter sp. UBA962
CGTTTTTTAGCTTCGGCTTGAGTCTCTTTCTCAAGAGCAGGTGTATCCACCTTCCCAAAGAGCTCGCCCTCGACTAATGCCTTTTGAATAAATAACTGGTGGGCCTCGTCAGGGTCATGCGGCGCATACGCGACACGGCGGCCATGATAGATCGGTAAGCCATAAAGAGTGGCGCGCTCATAGGCCATGACCTCCCCACTCTGTTTATCCCAGAAGGGATCGCTGAGCGTTTTAATCAGTCGATGCTTGGCTACTTTTTCGACCCACTGGGGCTCGATCTTGGCTAAGGTTCTGGCATACAAACGACTGGTCTCCTGAATCTCACCTGCCACAAACCATGCGCCTACCTTTTTACCAAGACTCGATCCAGGCCAGAGATGCAAACGGATTCCTCTGGCGCCCATGTAGTTGGCAGTTTTTTGTGAACGACTGGTGGAGTCCTCTTCATCCCGCTTGGCAATATGGCCCAGTAGCCCTGTAAGTAAAGCCGTATGGACTTGCTCATAGGTAGCAGGCGTTTGATTGTCCTTCCAAGCCTTTTCAGCAAGTAGCACATGTAGTTGCCCATGTACGTCTCGCCATTCACGCAATCGTCTGGGTGATAAAAACTTACTACGGCAGAGGTTCTCGAGTTGTCGATTGCTTTGCTTATGGGTCAGAGCATCTTGATACCAGTTCCAAAGCTTTATGAATCCGAGAAACTCAGAGCGCTCATCGGCAAAGAGCTGATGGGCTTGGTCTGCAGCACTAGCCATCTCCATCGGACGCTCGCGTGGATCTTGGCAAGCCATCGCCGATGCAATGATGGTGAGCTCCTTGAGTGCATGCTGATCCTTGGCAGCTAGCAAGATACGGGCAATCCGTGGGTCTAAGGGTAGATCTGCTAACTCTTTTCCAATACTTGTCAGCTGCAGTGCGACACTGCCTTGATTGCTTTCTTCTTGGATCTCAATCGCTCCGAGCTCTTCAAGCAATTGCAGCCCGTCGGCAATCGCGCGACCGAGTGGTTTATCGATGAAGGGAAATTGATTGACGGGCGGCAAATGTAAGGATGCCATCCGTAAAATAACTGCTGCTAGAGAACTTCTCAGAATCTCGGGGTCGGTGTAGGCTGACCTTGCTTTGTAATCCTCTTCACTGTAAAGACGAATACAAATACCATCGGATACTCGTCCACAACGACCTGCCCGTTGATTGGCAGCTGCTTGGGAGATAGGCTCTATTTGCAATTGCTCGACTTTATTGCGATAGGAGTAGCGCTTAACCCGTGCTAAGCCAGTGTCAACCACATACCGTATGTTTGGAACAGTAAGTGAGGTCTCGGCCACATTAGTAGCCAAGATGATGCGGCGGCCATTGCCTTTCTGAAACACGCGTTCTTGCTCACTCACGGCTTGGCGTGCAAACAAGGATAGGAGCTCAGGATGAAAACGTTGCAGCACGGGGTCTTTACGCAATGCTTCGGCACAGTCCCTAATCTCACGCTCGCCCGGTAAGAACACCAAGACATCACCTGCTCCACTGACTCCCTCACGCCAGACATCACCGATTGCTTTGCAAACTCCTTCCGTAATCTCGAGAGCCTCTTTTTTGTTCTCCTGCTCCAGCGGTAAATAGCGTTGCTCGACCGGATAGAGTCGACCACTCACCTCAATCACTGGTGCGCTTTTACCATTCATAGCAAAGTGATTTGCAAAGCGCTCTGCATCGATGGTTGCAGAAGTGATGATGATCTTGAGATCTTTGCGCTTAACAATTAGTTGTCGTAAGTAGCCCAAGAGGAAGTCAATATTAAGGCTGCGCTCATGGGCCTCATCGATGATGATGGTGTCATACATCCTCAAAAGCGGGTCTCTTTGGGTCTCTGCCAACAATATTCCGTCGGTCATGAGCTTGATCGAGGCACTTGGGCTGGTGTGATCCGCAAAGCGAACTTGATACCCGACATCCTGGCCGATGGGGGAACCTAGCTCTTGCGCAATCCGTTTAGCGGTACTTGTGGCGGCAATACGACGGGGTTGGGTATGCCCAATCAAACCACCTTGGTGGATGCGTCCTCGACCCAGAGCCAAACAAATCTTTGGTAATTGAGTTGTTTTACCCGACCCCGTCTCTCCACAGACAATGATCACAGGGCTTGCCAGAAAGGCTTTTGCGATCGTATCGCGTTGACCCGAGACCGGTAAGGCCTCTGGAAACGCAATCTCTTTTCCATGAAGAGGATGCCAGATCACTTTTTGAGACGTACTCATTGCGACCTCATGGGGTATAGATGATCTAACCCCCTGCCATAAATTATTTGGTATCTCAGCGCTTGCACCCTATAATTTTCGCATTATGTCTACATCCTCACCCAATCTACCAGTAAATTCGAGCTTTCCCTTCGTGGGTTGGCTGCGTGAGGTTGCGCCTTACATTCATGCCTTTCGTGAGAAGACCTTCGTCATTGCGTTTGCGGGAGAGCTCGCTCTTGACTTTGATCAGCTTGAGAACCTGATCGAAGACATCGCTATGTTGCATGCCATGGGCATGCGAATCGTCTTAGTGCATGGTATTCGGCCTCAAATTGATGAGCAACTATCCTTACGCAAGATCAAGAGTAAGTTTGGCAAGGGTCATATGAGTAGTTATCGGATTACCGATGCAGCTGCACTAGAGTGTGTCAAAGAGGCTGCTGGTGAACTCCGTTTGGATATCGAGGCGGCATTTAGTCGGGGACTTCCAAATACTCCCATGGCAGGCTCACGCATCTCCGTGATCTCGGGCAACTTTATTACTGCCATGCCCATTGGAGTCGTAGACGGTATTGACTATGTTCACACGGGACTGGTCCGTAAGGTTGACTCCGAGTCCATCAAGATGTCTTTGGATAATGGCAAATTGGTTTTGTTATCTCCCCTGGGGTTTTCTCCCACAGGCCAAGCTTTTAACTTATCGTTTGAGGATGTTGCATCGGCCACAGCTTCTGCGTTGAAGGCTGACAAACTTATTTTCTTATCTCCCTTCCCAGGCCTCCAAGATAAAGAAGGTCATGTGGTTACCGAGCTATCGATTGCCCAATTACAAGACTACCTCCAGCTCTACCCTGATCTTCCCAGTAATATGCGCAACTTCCTCAATACCGCAATTCGGGCGGTTCGCTCAGGTGTGAGTAGAACGCATTTCTTACCCTGCAACCGTGATGGTGTCCTCTTAGAAGAGCTCTTTACCCACGATGGTGTTGGCATGATGTTGGCCGCATCCGATATTGAGAACTTGCGCGAGGCTACGCAAGACGATGTGGGTGGTATTTTGCAATTGACCCTTCCCCTTGAAACGGAAGGTGTTCTAGCTGCCCGCGGTCAAGACGTGATCGAGCGGGATATCGCTCGATTCTCAGTCATTGAGCATGACAAAGTCTTGTTTGGTTGTGCAGCCCTCTTTCCATTCCCTAATGGTGTTGGCGAGTTGGCCTGTTTAGTGGTGGATCCTGACTCTCAAGGCTCTGGGGATGGCGAGCGGCTGTTAAAGCGGATTGAGGCCAGAGCAAAGCGTGAAGGCATTACTTCTTTATTTGTCTTAACCACCCGTACCGAACATTGGTTCCTCAAGCGTGGTTTTGTGAGGGCCAGCGTGGATACTCTCCCCGAAGAGCGCAAGCAGATTTACAACTGGGATCGTAAATCCATGGTGCTAACCAAAAAGATTTAGATCGAGAACGTGGTCTCTAACTTTAGAGGGGTATCTTGATTTTGCAAACCTATTTTGTATAACTACCTATAATTAGGCTCATTCGTTAAAAAGAGGTTTGTATGGCAAGAATGGTTCAGTGTATTAAGCTTAATAAAGAGTCTGAGGGTCTAGACTTTGCTCCTCTTCCTGGTGAACTGGGTAAGAAGATCTGGAATCAGGTATCTAAAGAAGCGTGGGCAGACTGGCTTAAGCATCAAACGATGCTGATCAATGAGAATCGTCTTAATATGGCCGATCCACGTGCTCGTCAGTATCTACTCAAACAGGTCGAGAAATATTTCTTTGAGGGTGGTGCCGATATGGCTAGTGGTTATGTACCGCCAGCTCAGTAAGTTTATTTATAAACTTTATTTAGAGAACTGAACTCGCTGAACACCCTGCTGACTGCTAACTAACAGTAAATTAGCGTGACCTTGGGCAAAAAGCCCAACACAAATGACCCCTGCTATTTGATTGAGTTCTCTCTCTAGTTGGACGGGGTCTTTGATATCCAATCCATGCACATCAAGGATCCATGCACCGTTATCCGTCAAGAAAGGTTGACCTTCTTGCTTTCCAGAGGAGATCAAGCGCAATTTGGCAGTACCGCCCCACTGTTTCAGGGATTGTGTAATGGCTGATTGCGCCAAAGGGATCACCTCAAGTGGTAATGGAAATTTACCAAGAGTGTTAACTTGCTTGGACTCATCGCAGATGCAGATAAATTCCTTGGCAAGGCTTGCAATAATCTTCTCGCGCGTGAGCGCTCCACCACCGCCCTTGATCATATGACCCTGTGGGTTAATCTCATCCGCACCATCAACATACATCGGCAGGAGATGGGATTGTGTTTGGATCGACTCCGGTAGCTGACTGGCATCCACCACATGAAAGCCTAATTTAATCAGGCGCTCTGTACTCGCTAA
>DBCI01000079.1:12395-13448 GCA_002292975.1 Polynucleobacter sp. UBA962
TCCTCTTTGGCGGCTTGGGCAACCTGTTTCTTGAGATCGTCTTGGTTCATGATTGCAATCATACCGAATGTTCTCGCTATCATTTACTATTCGGTTATGGATACCCTCTCTCAACTCAAGCGCTATACCACGGTGGTTGCCGATACGGGTGACTTTGAGCGTATGCGCCAATTTCAGCCACAAGATGCCACCACCAATCCCTCCTTGATTTTGAAGGCGGTTCAACAAAGTTCCTACAGTAATTTAGTGGCAGATGTAAAACGTTCTAACCCTAAAGCTTCTCCAGCGCAACTGATTGATCGGGTTCTGGTCGCTTTTGGAGGGGAGATTTTGAAGATTGTGCCCGGTCGCGTTTCTACCGAGGTGGATGCCCGCCTATCGTTTGATACTGCAGCAACCATTCGTAAGGCTCGGGAGATCATCGCCCTGTACGAATCTGCAGGTATTGATCGTACTCGGATCTTAATTAAATTAGCAAGCACTTGGGAGAGCATCCTTGCTGCTCGGGAGTTAGAGCAAGACGGTATCCATTGCAATATGACCTTACTCTTTTCTCTGGTGCAAGCTGTTGCATGTGCCGATGCCAAAGCGCAATTGATTTCACCGTTTGTGGGTCGCATCAGTGATTGGTATAAGAAATCCTTAGGCGATCAATGGTCGACTGTTCAACATGCTGGAGCAAACGATCCTGGCGTGCAGTCGGTTCGTTCGATCTTCACCTACTATAAGCACTTTGAGATTGCTACCGAAATTATGGGTGCTAGTTTTCGAAACACCAGTCAGATTTTGGAGTTAGCAGGTTGTGATTTACTAACCATTAGCCCTGAACTCTTGGCAGAATTACAAGCGAGCACTACTGAGGTGAGCCCAAGACTCATTGCAGAAGAAGCCCAGAGAGCCGATATGAAACAAATACATCTTGATCAGGCTCACTTTGAAAATGAGTTGGCCAAGAATCCGATGGCTTCCGAAAAACTCTCCGAGGGGATCAAGACCTTCTGTGCAGATATCGAGAAACTTGAGGTCTTACTCAGTTAAGATCGCTCAGTTAAG
>DBCI01000079.1:13501-21859 GCA_002292975.1 Polynucleobacter sp. UBA962
CTTGCTTCGTACAGAGTCACACCAGTTGCTACTGATACATTTAGGCTCTCAACTGCTCCTTGCATCGGGATGTTGACCAACTGATCACAGGTCTCACGGGTTAAGCGGCGCATTCCTTCACCCTCGGCTCCCATCACAATCGCAGTGGGTCCTTTGAGATCCACGTCAAAGATCGATTGCTCTGCTTGATCGTCGGTACCAATCAACCAGATGCCAAGCTCTTGCATCTCGCGCATAGTTCTAGCGAGGTTCGTGACTGTAATGATGGGCACTACTTCAGCAGCACCGCTTGCTACTTTACTCACGGTGGCATTAATACTTGCGGACCGATCTTTGGGAACGATCACCCCATGAACGCCTGCTCCATCCGCAGCCCGTAGGCAAGCTCCTAAATTATGTGGGTCTGTGATGCCATCTAAAACCAAGAGGAGAGGTGGATCATTCTTGGCATCAATGCTATCGAGCAACTCAGGGAGTGTTCTAGCAATCGAGATGGGCTCTGCTAAAGCCACAATCCCCTGATGGCGGTCGTGTCCGGCTAGATTATGCAAGCGATCAGCATTGGCTGAGTAGAGTCTCTTGCCTAAGAGTGGCTCAGCCTGTTTAATGAAATCTGCCATGCGTCGATCACGCCGTGCTGGATCGTAATAGACCGATTGCAGGCTTTCAGGATCGATGCGTAAGCGAGTCTGCACCGCATGAAAACCTAACAATATCTGTTTCATTTGCGCTTCCCTTTGGCGCTCTTCTGACCGGTCCCTTGGGCAATCGAGGGCTGACGAGCTGTGGGATTACGACCGTTCTTGGCTTTCGTTTTCTTATTTGCTTTACTAGGAGCGGCATCCCGTCGTGGAGCCTTCTCATCCGGCCGGGTTTTCTTATGGGCAGCTTTCTTGTTTGGGCGTCCCGTATCAGAGGCCAAAACGACAGATTTAAAACGAGTGCCATCACGCTCATTCGTTCCATTTGCTTTGACCAATCCAAACTCAATCTTACGGGCATCTAAGTCCACTCGACTTATTAATACATGCAAGCGATCACCAATACGATACCGAATACCGGTGCGTTCCCCACGGAGTTCTTGGCGAGCTTCATCGTATTGGTAATAATCTCCACCGAGCTCGGTCACGTGCACCATACCCTCGACAAAGAGGCTCTCGAGTTGCACAAAGAGACCAAAATTAGCTACGCCAGTAATCGTGCCTGAGTACTCTTGGCCAAGGTGATCACGCATGTAGTAACACTTTAGCCATGCCTCTACATCGCGCGAGGCTTCATCGGCTCGACGCTCATTGGCAGAGCAATGCACCCCAAATTGGGCCCAGACCGCAAGCGCTGCACCGTCTTTGGAAATCTGCTTGGTCCCTGTTTTCTTACCCTTGGTCTTGGCATCCTGTTGCGATTGCTTCACAGCAGCAGCATTGGCTCTCCCCTGACCCTTCCGTGGCATGGTTAAGTTCATCGGCACATCCTCGGGCAGGTGCGGGTGATAACTCTTCTTACTGAGAATCGCCTTAATGGAGCGATGCACTAATAAGTCAGGGTAGCGTCGTATCGGGCTTGTGAAGTGCGCATATGCTGGATACGAGAGTCCGAAGTGGCCTTCGTTCTCTGGTTGATAAATCGCTTGCTGCATCGAGCGTAAGATCATCATCTGTAACATACCAGAGTCTGGTCTCACCTTAATTTCTTTCATGAGCTTAGCAAAATCTTTGGGGTGAGGCTTCTCGGTACCCGATAGATGCAAACCCGTTGTGCGCAGCACTTGCTTAAGAGTTTGTACCTTCTCAAGCGATGGCTCGCCATGTACGCGGAATAAACTGAGATGCTTATGCTTTTGCAAGAAGTTGGCAGCACAGACGTTTGCGGTCAGCATGCATTCTTCAATCAAGCGATGTGCGTCATTGCGCAATCTTGGTTCTATACGCAAGATCTTCCCTAACTCATTACTAATGATTTGGGTCTCAGTGGTCTCAAAATCAATGGCGCCCCGCTTCTCACGGGCAGCTAATAAAATTTTGTAAAGATGGTAAAGATAATTTAATTGCTCATTGAACTCGGCGTAGCGCACTGCCTCTGGTCCACGGGTGTTACTTAAGATCTCCCAGACGGTGTCGTATGTAAAACGTTGGGAGGAATGCATGACCCCTTGATAAAACTGATAGGCTAAGATCTCACCACGTTGATCAACTACAGCATCGCACACCATACACAGGCGATCGACTCCAGGGTTGAGAGAACATAATCCATTGGAGATCTTCTCCGGCAGCATTGGGATCACTCTTCTGGGGAAATACACCGAGGTTGCCCGCAATAATGCATCCTTATCGAGAGGATGATCTGGCTTGACATAATGAGCAACGTCAGCAATCGCCACAATTAAACGCCATGCTTTAGCTTGGCCGTATTGCACTGGTTCACAATAAACCGCATCGTCAAAATCGCGTGCATCCGCACCATCAATCGTGACTAGAGGAACATCACGCAGATCAACTCGTCCAATAAGATCATCTTGGGTAACGGCATTCGGTAATGCCTCAGACTCTTTTAATGCCGCTGGCGAGAATGTATGAGGCACTCCGTACTTACGCACCGCAATCTCGATTTCCATTCCGGGATCATCAATCTCTCCCAAGATCTCGGTTACTCGTCCTACGGCCTGTCGATAGCTATCAGGGTAATCAATAATCTCAACGCTCACCACTTGACCCAGCTTGGCCATTCCTTGTCCCTTGGGTGGGATTAAGATGTCATGACCAATACGTTTATCTTCAGGGGCTACGATCAGAACCCCGTTCTCATTGAGAAGGCGTCCGATAACTACCCGATTAGCGTGTACCAATACCTCCACAATTTGGCCTTCGGGGCGACCACGTCGATCAGTTCCTAAGACACGGATGGAAACTCGATCTCCATGCATGACCCGAGCCATCTCCCGCTCAGCCAGAAAGATATCTTCTCCGCCGTCATCGGGTGCCACAAAGCCAAAGCCATCGCGATGGCCCTGTACAGTGCCTAGACGGTCACCATCGCGCGGTACAGGAATTTCATTTTTACGCATTAGATACTTTTTGTAGTGGGTGTTTCAATAAACAACTCATTTAGATGATTTGAACACATTGTTCTGACAGGCAACCTATAATGCAAGCACTGCCCAGATGGCGAAATTGGTAGACGCACCAGCTTCAGGTGCTGGCGATCGAAAGGTTGTGGAGGTTCGAGTCCTCTTCTGGGCACCAAATAAGAAGTTGTTCAACTCTCAAACGGATGTTGCAACAATATGGTTTCATCGCGCTCTGGTCCTGTGGAGATCATGGCAATGGGTCTACCGCAGATCTCTTGCACGCGCTTGAGATAGTCTTGGGCTGTTTTGGGGAGCTTGTTCCAATCTGTAATGCCAACGGTGCTCTCAGTCCAACCTGTAAAATCCTCATAGATTGGCTCACACCGCGCAACTGCTTCTGCCCCTCTTGGTAATACATCCAGAGTCTTACCATCGAGTTTGTAGCCCACACACAGACGAATGGTTTTAATCCCATCCAGTACATCTAGTTTGGTGATGCATAGTCCGGTTAATCCATTAATTTGGATGGAGCGCTTAAGTGCGGCAGCATCTAGCCAACCGGTTCTTCTGGGCCTACCGGTCACCGAGCCAAACTCTTTACCAACTTCTGCTAGACGGATACCGACAGGATCTTGCTTGGCTGGGTTCTCGTGATCATAAAGCTCGCTGGGGAATGGACCCGCACCCACGCGTGTGCAATATGCCTTAGTTATTCCTAAGATGTAATGCAATGAGCCCGGGCCAACACCCGAGCCAGCAGCAGCATTACCAGCTACGCAGTTACTGGAGGTCACAAAGGGATAAGTGCCATGATCAATATCCAGCAAGGTGCCTTGTGCGCCTTCGAACAATAAGTTCTGACCAGCCTGCTCTGCCGCATACAGAGCGCTAGAGACATCAACCACCATTGGCTTAATCTGTTCTGCAAACGACATCATTTCATTGAGAACTGTTTGATAGTCGAGTGGATCGACCTTGTAGTAGTGGGTCAAGGCAAAGTTGTGATAATCCAAATTCTCTTTGAGCTTAGCTGCAAATTGGTCCGGATAGAAAAAGTCTTGTACGCGCAGTGCTCTTCTGGCTACTTTATCTTCATAGGCAGGGCCAATGCCACGGCCTGTGGTGCCAATCTTATCGCTACCGCGTTTCTTCTCACGCGCATGATCGATAGCGACGTGATATGGCAGTATTAAGGTAGCTGCTTCCGAGATCTTTAAACGGCTTTTGACATCTAAGCCTGCAGCTTCGAGCTCACCAATCTCTTTAAAGAGAGCCTCGGGGGAGAGCACAACACCATTGCCAATATAGCAAGTGACCTTGGGGTGCATGATGCCCGATGGAATAAGTCGCAGAATGGTTTTTTTATTTCCGATGATGAGGGTGTGACCCGCGTTATGACCCCCCTGAAAGCGAACGACTGCTTGTGCATGATCGGTCAGCCAGTCAACGACTTTGCCCTTCCCTTCGTCACCCCATTGGGTGCCGATCACTACAACATTACGACCCGATTGCGCCATATGAATTCCAGTTTATTTTTATTTGTTCTGAAGGGTTTACTGATCAACTTATTTTGCTTGTACCTGCCAACTAGCACCCTGCTGAATAAGCTCACGATCACAGACAAACTCTTCTGCGCTGGCTTCATCACCCTTGCGTAATTGGATCACAATCTCGCCTTTACTCCGCAGATCTGCAATCATGGCTAATAGTTTTTGATCATCCGACCACGGCGCAATAATAGCGCTGTATTTGACATCTAAGTTGGAACAATCGGCCAATGTATAAAGATCCAATGAAAAGCCCGTTGCCGGACGTGAACGACCAAATGCTTGACCAACATGGTCATAGCGTCCACCACGTGCAATTGGTTGAGGCAAGCCATCCACATAAGCAGCAAACATCACTCCGCTGTGATATTGATAACCACGCAGATCTGCCAAATCAATGCTTAGTTCAACCCCATAGGAAGACAGTACTTCGCTTAATCGTGCAAGATCATTTAAGGCTTGCTCAATAACTGGGTTCTTGGGTAATGCGAACTTGCCAGAATGTGCATTCTCTAGCACTTCCGCGCAGGCACCATTAAGCTCAATTAAGGCCAGCAAGGGTTTGCCAATCGAGGGCGGCATCTTAGCAATGCACTGGCTTAAGCCCGACCGATCTTTTGTTTGTAAGCAGGCGTAGAGGGATTCTGTATCGCTTGCGTTGAGCGCATGATCTCCCAAGATGCCTTTCAAGACACCCGCATGCGAGAGATCGAGATAGACCTTTTTAAGGCCAGCCTTATTAAGAGTTTGTAACAGCAGGCTAAGGGCCTCAAGGTCGGCCTCCCATCCTGCATGACCATAAATCTCTGCCCCGATCTGAAGCTCCTCACGCGAGCTCGATCCTGCTGGTGCTCGCACGTGGGCAACTGATCCAGCATAACAAAGGCGTGTAACACCCTCTCGATTTAGTAAGTGGGCATCAATACGAGCCACCTGAGGGGTGATATCAGCGCGTAATCCAAGGGTTCTACCAGAGAGCTGATCCACCAACTTAAAGGTTTGCAGATTGAGATCTGAGCCAGTGCCAGTGAGCAATGAATCCAAGAACTCTAATAAGGGAGGATTTACTAGCTCATATCCGTAGGTTTGATAAAGATCTAGCGCACGACGGCGTAGCTCCTCAATCTTACGAGCCCGAGATGGCAATACGTCAGCAATATCCTCAGGTAATAACCAGCGATTCATGATGAAAGAAATTAATTTTTCTTTTGCATGAACCTGAAGAAATCATTATTGGGTTCAATCACCATAATGTCCTTCTTGTCCTTAAAGGAATTGCGATAAGCCTCAAGGCTACGATAGAACTGGGCGAACTGAGGATCTCGATTAAAGGCTTCTGCATAGAATGATGTTGCTCGTGCATCACCGACACCCTTGATACGCTGAGCATCACGATAGGCTTCTGCCAAAATTACATCACGCTGTCGTTCGGCATTAGCGCGGATCTTATCGGACTCAGCTGCGCCCGTAGAACGTAGTTCATTAGCGACTCTCTTACGCTCTGCTTCCATTCGACGATAGACTGAGTCACTAATTTCTGCCAAGAGATCAACCCGCTTGAGGCGCACATCAACGATCTCAACACCAATATCTTTCGCATCTTCCGCAACTTTCTTACGGATACCCTGCATCACTTGCTCACGCTGCTCCGAAATAATTTCCCGAATCGTGCGCTTTGTAAATTCCTCATTCAGCGCAGAGCGCACTAATTGGTTCATTCGATCGGTTGCAAGACGCTCGTCACCTCGGAAGCTCACGAAGAACTTGAGGGGATCCACAATCCGCCATTTCACATAGGAGTCGACTAAAAGATTTTTCTTCTCTGCGGTTATGAAGCGCTCCGCATCTGGGCTATCAATCGTCATGATGCGACGATCAAAGAAGATTACGTTTTGAAACGGTGCTGGTAATTTAAAGTGTAGACCAGGCTTTTCAATCACCTCAACTATCTGACCAAAGGCGAAGATCACTGCATATTTGCGCTGATCTACCACGAAGATACAGGATGTAATTAAGTAGAAAGCGACTACTAAGCTAACAATAAGTCCAAGGATACGATTTGGCATAATTATTTTCCTCGACTCTTAACGATCACCGCGATCACGGCTACGCAAGCCATCGCGTTTTTCAGGGGCACGATCTACAGGTGCTGGATTAGCAATCGAACTTGGGACAGCAGGCGCTGGAATACTTGGCAAACCACTTGTTTGCGCTTGGGCAGCTTGTTGTGCTTCTGAGCTTACCTGGGAAATGATCTTATCGAGCGGTAAATACAGCAAGCTATTACTCTTAGTGGTATCGACCAATACCTTAGAGACATTGGTGTAGATCTCTCTCATGGTATCGATATACATCCGATCCCGAGTAACCTGAGGCGCCTTTGCATACTCGGTATAAATTTGCTTAAAGCGAATGGCATCACCTTCGGCCATCGCAACAACCCGAGCACGATAGCCCTCGGCTTCCTGAATCAAGCGCGCTGCGGTTCCTTTGGCGCGTGGCAGGATGTCATTTGCGTACGCCTCACCCTCGCTCTTTAAGCGCTCCTGGTCCTGTCCCGCCTTAACCGCATCATCGAATGCTGCCTGTACTTGCTCAGGGGGCTGGACATTTTGTACTGTAACGCTCGTAATAAAGATACCGGCCTTATAACTATCTAATATCTTTTGAATCGAGAGCGATAGATCAATTGCGATTTTCTCGCGTCCTTCGTATAAAACAGTATCCATCTTGCTGCGACCTACAATCTCTCGCACCGCGGTCTCGGCGGCCTGCACCACTGCCAAATCTGGATCACGGTTATTAAAGAGGTACTCCATTGGATCTTTCAGGCGGTACTGAACTGCAAAGCGCACATCAATGATGTTCTCATCTTCAGTCAACATCGAAGAGTCTTTTTGATTGGTTCCTTTAATAATGACTGGGCGACCAATCTCGACAGATCGGACTGCCGATAAGTTGACAATTTCGGTGGACTGTATTGGAAATGGTAAGCGCCAATTGATACCCGGGCGAGCCGTGTAATCGTATTTACCAAAGGTCAGGATTACGCCGGCTTGTCCTTCCTGAATCATGAAGAAGCCACTAAAGAGCCAAACGAGACCCAGAATAACTGCTGCACCAATACTGGCTACTTTGGGGTTAAAGCCATCGACATTAAATTGCGGTGGTTTGCGGCCACCCCCGCTAGGTGGTTGCTGTCCACCACCAGAGGGACGCTTTTTGCCCCCAAACAGATTATTAAGCTTGTCATTGAAATCACGCCAAAGATCATCAAGATCAGGCGGTCCGCTATTTGGGCGGCGATTATCTTGTGGTTGCTGTTCAGGCGGATTGGGAGAAGGGTTCTCACCACCCTTAGGATCCTTATCCCCTTTGGGGGCGGTGGATTGGGGGTTATTACCCCAGCCTGGATCGTTGACTGAGAAAAAACCGGCAAAGTAATCACGTACTTTACGGAGTGTTAGGCGAAAGGTTTGGGTTTGGATGGAAATCAAAATCAGCTGTTTCTGGTCTATCAGTTAATGGTTCAAGGAGGTCGCCATGGGCCCTTAATTTTTGGACTAAAGCGTGCTCATACCTTAGTTTATCAGTCATCTGCGCAAACTCGGTAAGGCATCCTCGGAGTAGGTCTAAACCCATTCCCGCTTGGGCAGAAATAAAGACCTTATATGGCACTCCATTAATATCGCGCACAATCTGCGGGCCCTTGGTAAAGGTTTGTGGCATCAGGTCGATTTTGTTCAT
>DBCI01000074.1 GCA_002292975.1 Polynucleobacter sp. UBA962
GCATCGATCGTTGCTTTAACACTCAAATCAGCCTGTGCCTCATTCGTTTGAGCCTTTAGATTCGCCAATTGAGCCAATAATGCCTGGGCTAGCTTAGCTTCCATACTGGCAATTTGCTCTAGATTACCAGTAACTTTGGCTTTCTCAAGCTCGCCCAGCATGTTCTCAAGGCCTAAATTCTTGAAATTGGCGCGCAACATCTCCAAATCGATCGGCTGATCTGTGTTTGATTTGCTGACAAGACCCGCCTCGCCCCAGTTACTTAATAAGGAGGTTGATTTTGTTTGGTTCTGTTGATTGAGTTGCTCCAAGGCTGCCATGATTTTGGCAATCTCAGGATTGGACTGGGCACGTACATCGGCAATATTTGCCGGATTTTGAGGGTCAACATCCTGTTTTTGCATTATTTGCAGATTAGGATCGGTCTTGTTGTCTTTAGTTTCTGGAGTTTTTTTACTCTTTAGACGACCTTCGGTAGACAGCTCATCTTGGGTTTGTAGGCGAAGATTGGTGGCCTGATTAAGCTCATTCAGAAAGTCTTCAAGCCCACCCACATTGGTTGCCTGCCCTTTTTGGGATGCAAGCGTCTCCTGGCCAGCTTGGATCTGGCTTAAGTGGTGCTTTGGCTGTGCTGCACTTGCAATAGACATACGATCTCCATAAAGGACATCCTTAACTAAGCATTTTCCGTGCCAGAATGCCCATGAAGACGTGCAATGTAGTTATCTTCCATTTGATTGATCTCTGAACGAGCCTGTTTCCTGCGGGCCTCTAGGTGGGCTTTGGCCACCAATTTACCTAAGCCTTGGGAGCGCATTTTGGCTTGCATGGCAATTTTCAGGGCTTGCTCCGAGTTCATGGATAAACCCTTGATTTGATTGGTAATTTCTGCTGAACTGAGCAATAACTTCTCCCGAAAGGCATTGGCATCCTGAATAAATGCCACGGTGGTGCCAGTTTTAGCCCCTTCCATAATCTGATTCTCATAATCCTTGGCATAGTCCAAGACTTGTTTTTGAAAGCCCTGGGCTTGATTGACCTGACCGGTGGCTCGGCGTGCATTGGCCATCGCCTGATCCTCCCGAATCTTCGCCAAGCGCAATAAGAGCTCAATGGGTTTCATACGCGCCGAATGTTTTGTAATGCAGGGCTCGGGGTGGCAGGGTTTATCGCACTGGGAGCAATGCTAAAAAGTTCTTGTAAGGTATTCTCAAGGCCCACACTGAACTCCGAGTCTTGCTGCAAAAACTCTTTGATCTTTGGCCACGACTGCAATGCCGCATCTAGTTCAGGGTCGCTGCCGGCAACGTAAGCGCCCATCGAGACCAAATCACGACCACGCATGTAGCGGCTATAAAGCTGCTTCACGCGCCGCGCACTTAATAAATGCTCTCGACTCGCAACTTTGGGCATCACCCGTGAAATGGATTTTTCAACATCAATGGCTGGATAGTGTCCGCTATCGGCCAACTCTCTGGCTAAAAAGAAATGGCCATCTAATATTCCGCGGGCAGTGTCGGCAACTGGATCATTGCTATCGTCGCCCTCTAGTAAGACGGTATAGAAAGCGGTGATGGATCCATTCGGATTAATGCCGTTACCAACCCGCTCAACAAGCTCAGGCATGCGAGCAAACACACTGGGCGGATAACCACGCGCTACCGGGGCTTCACCCAGGCTCAGACCAATTTCGCGTAAAGCCATTGCATAGCGTGTTAATGAATCCACAATCAAGACAACGTGTTTGCCTTGATCCCGAAACCACGTCGCCACATCGGTTGCATACGATGCGCCTTTAGAGCGCGCCAATGGGGAGGCATCCGCTGGGGCTGCAACAACTACTGCGCGCCCAAATGACTCAGGGCCCAGAGTGTCTTCACAAAACTCCCGAACCTCACGACCACGCTCGCCGACAAGACCAATCACAATCACGTCCGCTACGCAATTGCGGGCTAGCATTCCTAATAAGACGCTTTTACCAACCCCTGAGCCCGCAAAAATACCAACGCGTTGTCCACGGCCAACGGTGAGCAAGCCATTAATGGCTCGTATTCCGGTATCTAAAGGTTCATGAATCGGGGTGCGATCCAAAGGATTGATGCTCCGTTGGATTTGCGCTGCAAGATGACTACTGCCCGAGCCCTTGCCATCAATCGGGCGACCCAAGCCATCCACCACTCGGCCCAATAACTCCTCGCCAATCGGTAGGGGTTCAATCACCGATTTGGTGATGTAGCCCTTGCCATAATCAACGGGGGTTTTTGCAGGATAGACAAGTGCCCCTGGCGCAATGCCCTCCACCGTATCAATCGGCATCAAATACGTAATGCCGCCATTAAAACCAATGCACTCGGCATCAAAACTTAAATCCCCTGCTTGCGACACGATGGTTGCGCCAGAGCCAATACTCATCGGCAAGCCTTCAACCTCTAAAACAATTCCGGAGACGCGTTTTAATTTACCTTCCCGAATCGAGCGCGGGGTCTCTTTGAGCATCTCACTTTGAAGATGTAGTCGAGACTGAAACTCAGTCAGCAGGGGGCTCATTGACCTTCTCCTCCAGTAAGGGAGAATCGATTGCAAGCGCCACACTCGGTGGAGATACCGTAGAAGAATCACTAGGATTAAGGCCTAGTGCAGAAAATACCAATGCCTTACGTGCTTCTGTACCCACATCAATCCGCGCACCACCTACTTCCACATACGCATGACCTGGCTGGACATCCGCATCCACCAAAACGGAACACGTAAATGGCAAGCCTGGGTCTTCCACAATTTTTTTCCAGGTCTCGACTTCGTCAGAGCGAATTCGCAAATACAAACTCTCACCCGGACGAGGCAAGCGCATCAACGCTTCTTGCACTGCAGCTACAAAGGGTCCGCGCTCCATCGACTCGTTGGCAGAAAGTCGGATGCCAATCTCAAAAGCAAGTTGCGTTAAAGGCTCTGAAATCGCTTGAGGCAAACCATCGAGTGTTAGCAATAATTCTTTTAGGGCATCGTGTAAGCGATTGGTCTCGGTATGGGCATCGAGATAGCCTTTCTGATAGCCCTCCTCATAACCTTTTTCTTGACCTTCTTTATAACCACTCTCACGACCCTCGATAAATCCTTGATTGGATCCGAGTTCGTAGGCTTCATGGTAGGCATTGGCACGAATCGCCTCGACCTCTTCGACCGTGGGATATTGAATGGGAGGATTTTTAGGGGGCTTTGGGGGCTTGGGAGGATCGAACGAAGGGATCTCCCAACGAAGTGGTAAAGAGTCCTGATCAGAGGAAGGCATCGGCCGACTTGCCTCGTTCCATAATCATGCGGCCCTCTTCAGCCAAGGCACGCGCCACACGAATGATCTCTTTTTGCATCTCTTCAACTTCCTGAATCTTGACCGGTGGTCGCGTTTCTAGGTCCTCACGCACACCATCGGCAGCGCGCTTAGCCATGTTCTTAAAGAGCTTCTCACGCAATTTAGGACTTGCGCCCTTAAGTGCAACCACCAAGGTGTCATTGGGCACCTCCAACAACAGAGTTTGTAAGGAACGATCCTCGATCTCCAAGAAGTCCTCAAAGACGAACATCTTCTCTTGAATGGCATCTGCTAGCTCAGCATCGTAGCCACGAATATTGTCCAGAGCAGATTTGTCCAATCCTCCAGAGAGCATATTGAGAATCTCGGCCGTTGGCACAATACCGCCCACGGTACTGCGACGGAAATCAGAATCCGGTCCAGCAGAACGTGACATTACTTCGTTTAACTCCTTAAGTGCGGCAGGTTGTACTTTTTCCAAGAGTGCTACTCGTAAGATCAGTTCATTTCTGAGTTCATCGGGGAATAATTTTAAAACGGATGCTGCCTGTGCGGACTCCAAGAAAACCATCACCGTGGCAATAATCTGGGGATGCTCGTTCTTGATCATCTCATAGAGAACATCCGACTCCATTCTCTTTAAGGTCTCAATTCCGGACATGTCGAGGGTGGACTCCAAACGTCCCAAAAGGTCTGATGCACCTTCGGCACCCATCGCCTTGGTCAACATGTTTTGCATGAAGGAATCGGTATCAAACGATACCTGTGCGTTATTGCCAGTGACCTCTTTAAACTCGCGCAGCACCTGCAAGACAAGATCACGACTGAGCGATCGCACCACCGCCATCTTGCCCGACAGACGTTGTACCTCAAAAGGGGTCATCTGACGCAAGACATTGGCCGCGGACTCAGCGCCCACAGCCAACAAAATCACCGCGGCCTTAGAGGCCCCGTCAAGATCATCAAAGGTGACCGTGCCAGTTTGCTGAGCACCCTTAACACCTTCTTTTAGAGCGTCGGCAATCGACAGAGTCTTCGGGGCGGCTTGTTCGTCAGGCATGACCAATCGCTCTCTTTGTCATTAAGCAGCTCCGCTTGCCGCTACATTGGCTTCATTCGTTTTGGCGGCATCATTTGCAAGCCATTCTTTAAAGATACCAGAGACCACCTTGGGATTACTCTCTACAAACTCAACGGCATAAGCCAAAAGCTCGTCGTATTCTGCTTTTTTCTCATCCTCAAGGCGCTTGCGATTTTCTTCTTCTGCTTTTTTCTCTGCCTCGGCGTGCGCACGCTCTTCCTCTTCCTGAATACGGCGACGCTCACGCTCTAACTCGACCTCCATGCGACGCTTCTCTCTAGCCGCAGGCGACATGGTCTCCATTTCGGCTTTGATCTTTTCATCAAACTCCTCTTCAATGCGCTGTTCTTCCAAGGCTTGATCGACTTTCGGTGGGAATAGGAGCGGGCGAACTACACCAAAGAACAGGATACCCAAGGAGCCCAAAATAATGGCGAACTTGAAGAACTCTTTAAAGAGCTCAATAACTCCGGGTTGTTTATAAAGCGGTGGCTCATCGCTGGCTTCGGCCTTAAATAAGATATTGGCAACACTCACACTATCGCCTCTTTTCTCATTAAAGCCAATAGCGTCTTTCACTAAATTATTAATTTGCTCAATTTCTTTGGCGTTATACGCCACTGGCTTAAGAGGCTTGCCATCCTTATCGACTCCGCCAGGTTTGAAATTAACAACTACCCCTGCGGAGACGCGTCTGACCTTACCCTTTTCGGCTTTAATTCGCTGGATCGCACGATCAAGCTCATAGTTAACGACGTTGTCATTCCGGTTATTAGTCACACCACTACCCGTATTACCCGGGGGTGCATTCAAATTCTGAGGATTGTTATTACCCGCTGCCTGCGTATTGAGTGGGGCCTGACCGCCGCCTGGAGGCTGATTGGTAAGCGCGCCTGGAACACCGCTTGCAGCAGAGCTTCCCGTAGATCCTTGATTGCTTTGTTGACTTCGTATCGATGCTTGATTGGGTGGTGTATTACGCCCAAAGGTTTCTTCCATGCGTTCTAGCTCACCAAAATCCATATCAATAGTGACTTGTGCGCGCACATTTTCTTTACCGGCAACGGGCTCCAAAATAGCTTGCACCCGTTTGGATAGAGCGCCCTCGAGTTCTGCTACGTATTTCAGTTGCGTGCTATCTAAGCCCACGGAGCGTTGTGGATTGGGTGCTAATAAGCTCCCCTCAGAATCCACAATCGTGACGTTGGCGGGCCCTAGGTTGGGTACTGAAGAACCTACTAGATTTGCAATCGCACCAACTTGCTGGTTGTCCAAGAATCGCCCAGGATGCATGGTGACCACCACCGAGGCAGTGGGTTTCTCTTGCTCGCGCATAAAGGCGGTTTGTTTGGGAATGGCCAACATCACCCGCGCAGACTTCACTTGCGACAATGAGCTAATGCTTCTGGCTAACTCGCCCTCAAGCCCACGTTGGTAGTTAACCTGCTCCACAAATTGACTGGTACCCATCTTTTGGTTTTCAAGGAGCTCAAAGCCAACATTGCCTGCCTTTGGAAGTCCTTGACCCGCTAACTTGAGACGGGTTTCATAGACAGAGGTTTCGGGAACCAAGATAGCAGCACCGCCCTCGGTAAATTTATACGGAACATTCATCTGCTGCAAGGCCGCTACGATGGCAGCGCCATCACGCTCATTAATGCTCGAGAACAAAATGCGGTAATCGTCTTTGCGTCCTGACAATGAAACAAAAATCACTGCCGCAAGAAAAAGAATGCCGGCAGCCCCAACAATAAGGCGCTGCTGCAGATTGAGCGCTGAGAACCGAAAGATCAACTCTCGCAGTTTAGGAGGCGTCGAGGGTTTCGCTGGGGCACTTGCGGCTCGGGCTGCAATTGCTGCCATCCCAGCGGAAGGGGGTGCAGAAGCCGCACTGTTGGAGCCAATATTGACTACAGCAGCATCTTTACCATCTCCCTGCATTCCGGGTACGGCTTCATCGCTCAATGGCAGATTCCTAATTAAATCAAACAGTTACAAAAATACTAGCGCATCAAATCGGTATGTCTCAAAAGGCTTCTGTTTTATTGCACAAAATGGCCAAAAATAAGGCAAAACAACTATATACAGAATATTTTTATCATTAAACCACTAAATGTTGATATTCTATAACAAATATTGCCGATTTTTAGGAAAATTTTGCCGATTTCACCTCCCCATTTACCCTCAACAATGCCCAAGTCACCTGCCTCAAAAGCTCAGGATCCCACCTTGCAGTTGATGCCCAATCAGCTCGCTGAGGCATTTGCCCTTTTTTACGAAGAATCCAAGAAACTAGAGTCGCAACAAGCGAACTTGCAAGAGAAGATTAATCAGCTCACCCAAGAGCTGTATGACTCTAACCACCGCTTGGGTATTTTGCTCAATGCCATCCCGGCTGGGGTGGTTCTCCTCGAAAACAATTTAGTCTCATTACACAACCCGTCGGTACTTAATTTTTTACCTCAAATTGTGATTGGGCAAGCGCTAACACTACCTAGCGACTGGCAAGCATCGATTGCCCCCGGTGAGTACTTAATTGAGAGTCCTAGCGGGCGGCGCACCGTGCAATTAGTGCGTATTGATGAAGGTAGCCGAAGCATTGTGCAAATTCAGGACATCAGTGCCAATATTCATTTACATCAACAATCACAGCAAGAAAATCGTCTAGCCGCCATGGGCAAGATGGCAGCAAGCATTGCCCATCAGTTTCGTACGCCGCTCGCGACCGCTCTCTTGTACTCCTCTCATTTGTGCGATGAACGGATTGCGGCTGATCAATCTAAAGAATTTGCCGAGCGTCTTCGTAAGCAGCTGCTTGGCCTAGAAAAACTCTCGCAGGATATGTTGCGTTTTATTACCAATCGGCCGCGTAAATCTGAACTCGTTCCGATTGCCAGCATTGTGCAAACCGCTGAGCAAGGTATTCGCCCTCTCTGTGAAAAAAAGGGGGTGCAACTGCTCTCGCACATTGCGATTGCCAAAGATCTACTTGTCAATGTCGAACAGCAAGCGATTGTGAATGCGCTCTTGGCGATCCTCGAGAACGCTTTGGAGGTCTCTGAGTCCGGTAAACAAATTGCGATTTCAGGTACTAGTCAATCGCAACGCGTCACCATCACCATTGAAGATCAAGGCCCTGGCATTCCGCAGACCATGATTGATTCTTTATTTGAACCCTTCTCAACGGGTCACTCCAATGGCACCGGCCTTGGATTGGCGATTGCAAAGAATGCGCTTGAGGCGCATCGTGGTTCTATCCATGCCGAGAACTATGCCCAGGGCGCGCGCTTCACCATTACCCTACCCTGCATGAACTCTTTATAGGATGACCACGCCAGCCCCATGATGACCCCGCTTAATACTGACTTTCCTGTCATTTTGGTTGAAGACGATGAAGATTTGCGTGAGGCCATCGCGGTGACCTTGCGCCTGAATCACATTGATTTTGTGACCCATCAACGTGCTGAGAGCGTTCTGCCTTTATTGCAGCCCGGTCTTAAAACCGTGCT
>DBCI01000052.1:0-9634 GCA_002292975.1 Polynucleobacter sp. UBA962
CTAGGAGGGCGGAAATTTGCTTTACGAGCATGGCTAGATCGCGATCGAATGGCAGGCTTAGGCGTTTCTCCCGACGAAGTATATGCAGCGTTAGCTGCCAATAATTATTTATCTCCAGTCGGAAGCACAAAAGGACAAATGGTCTCGGTTGACTTGGTCGCCGGCACTGATTTGCATTCCCTCGATGAATTTCGGAAATTAGTCATTAAACGAAATGGTGCTGATATTGTTTACCTCGAGCAGGTTGCAACCGTAACTTTAGGCTCAGAAGATTACAACAATAATGTTGCCTTCAATGGTAAACAATCGGTGTTTATAGGCATTAAGGTTGCACCCGATGCCAATTTATTGGATGTAGCAAAACGCATTCGCAATACATTTCCAGATATTCAAAAGCAATTACCCACTGGGTTAGATGCAAAAATAGTATTTGACTCTACGGATTTTATTAATACATCCATTGAGGAGGTTGTGAAAACTCTTCTAGAGGCATTAATTATTGTGACGATTGTGATCTATCTATTTTTAGGTAGCTATCGAGCTGTGGCCGTTCCAGTGCTAGCTATGCCACTTTCCTTAATTGGCACTTTCTTCATGATGCAAGCCCTTGGCTACTCCATTAATTTGTTGACCTTGCTGGCATTGGTATTAGCGATTGGCTTGGTCGTAGATGATGCAATTATTGTGGTTGAAAACGTTGATCGTCATATGAAAGAGGGTAAATCTCCTCTGGATGCTTCTTTAATCGCGGCTCGAGAATTGGGCAATCCTATTTTGGCAATGACCGTTGTCCTGATTGCAGTTTATATCCCCATTGGTTTTCAGGGAGGTTTAACGGGCGCCCTCTTTACAGAATTTGCTTTTACGCTAGCGGGAGCGGTGGCCGTATCGGGCGTAGTAGCTCTGACTTTATCGCCAATGATGTGTTCACAAATTTTCTCGCAGGAAGAAGAAATATCACCTTTTGTCAAAAAGATTGATGCTGTATTCGAGCGAGTGCGCCACTCTTATCAAGAAACGCTGCGTGATCTTTTATCAACTTGGCAGGTCATTATCGTAATGGGAGCTTTGTTACTTGGTGGCGTTATTTATCTCTATGCTACAGCCCGCTCAGAATTAGCTCCAACAGAAGATCAGGGCATTGTTTTGATGTCGGCGCTTGGACCACCAAATTCAACAGTCAACCAAATGCAAGGCTATGCCGATCAAATTTTTCAGATTGCTAGTAAAGAGCCAGAATATAAACAGATGTTCCAGATTACCAGTCCGACATCTAGCTTTGGCGGAGTGATCATGAAAGATTGGGGCGAGCGTAATCGGAGTGCCACCAAGTTTCAAGAAGATCTACAAAATAAGTGGGGGAGTATTGCTGGTACGCGGGTTGCCGCCTTTCAGTTTCCTGCTTTGCCAGGTGCACAAGGATTTCCAGTGCAGGTGGTTATTAACACCACAGAACCCTACACCAATTTAAATGAGGTATCGCAACAGGTTTTAGATAAAGCAAGGCAAAGTGGTATGTTTTTCTTTGTAGACTCTGATCTTAAAATAGATAAGCCTCAAGATGTCTTGCAAATTGATCGTGAGAAAGTTGCCGCATTAGGAATGACCCAAAGAGATGTGGGCAATGCCTTATCAGCCGCATTAGGTGGTGGATTTGTTAACTATTTCTCTGTGGCAGGCCGATCGTATCGCGTGATCCCGCAGGTTAAACAAACGGATCGATTAAATCCGGATCAGATATTGGATTACTACATTAAGACCCCAAGTGGTGCAATGGTTCAAGCGAGAACAATCGCAAGTATCCAAAGTCGGGTAGTACCACAATCCATTAATCGATTTCAGCAGCTCAACTCCGCAACGATTAGTGGTGTTAGTACACCGTTTGTCTCACAAGAGGAAGTATTGGGTTTTTTAGAAAGAACCATCAAAGAGGCGGCTCCATCTGGTTACTCGGTGGACTACGCAGGACCGTCACGACAATTCAAAGCAGAGTCTGGTGGCTTTTTGGTCACCATGCTCTTTGCTATATTAATTGTGTTTTTAGTTCTAGCGGCGCAGTTTGAGAGCTTTAGGGACCCATTGGTCATTTTGGTCTCTGTGCCACTTGCACTGTTTGGTGCCCTAATTTTTATCAATTTAGGCTTTACGACCTTAAATGTATATACCCAGGTCGGTTTGGTAACACTGATGGGCTTAATCAGCAAGCATGGTATTTTGATGGTTGAGTTCGCGAACGAGCTTCAGCAAGCAGGACGAACAAAGCTTGAGGCAATTATTGAAGCGAGTAGCGTACGCCTGCGCCCTATTTTGATGACCACCGCAGCCATGGTCCTAGGTGTAGTGCCCCTCGTAATTGCTTCGGGAGCGGGTGCGGCAGGGCGTCAGTCGATGGGAATTGTGATTTTTACTGGGCTTGCGATTGGCACTTTGTTTACTTTATTTGTTGTGCCAGCCATGTATCTATATATCGGCGCCGATCACCAGCAAAAGAAATTGAAACAAACGTAAGCGCTATTCAGTTGCTTTTGTGAATTGGGTGTTGGCACAAATCATTTCATACCAGCGCTTAAGGTGTATCAGCTCTGTCCGTGGACCTGTTTTATCAGGGTACTGATCTGCCAACATGATCCAGCGCTTAACGCATAGTGCAATAGTAATGTCACCTAGATTAAATTTGGAGCCCGAGCAAAACGCTTGATTAGCAAGGACTCCATCAAAAATACCTAAAAGTCGATTGGATTCTTGGAAAGCATTTTTGATGGCAGAGTAATCGCGCTCTTCCTCGGGGACACGGGTAAGGCCAAGAAATGGAACGCGCAATGATGGCCATAGAGTACTAATTTGCCAGTCCATCCATTTATCAGAAGAGGCTTGACTAGCAAGGTCGTCCGGGAAAGCTCCTGTAGAGGAAAACTTTTTAGCAAGGTAGCGCATGATGGTGTTCGATTCCCAAAGTACAAGTGAGCCATCCTCTAAGCTCGGGACCAAACCATTAGGATTTAGTTTTAAATATTCGGGAGTTTTATTGATCCCAAAATGAAGCCCAGCGTCAATCTGTTTAAAGTCAGCACCCTCTTGCAAACCAAGCTCTGCTAGCACCCAAAGCACTTTTTGAACATTAATGGATGATTTTCTACCCCATAGTGTCATCATTTGATACTACCTTCTGGATCAAGAGCAAGTTGATTAAATTGACTTTGTGCAAATAAAAGTGGATGGCGATCTGAATCTTGCTCGATACTCAAAACACGTGCCACGATAATATGATGATCGCCGCCTTCATGAACAGCAATAGTCTCACATTCAAAATAAGCTAAACAATTAGCAAGACGCATTAAACCGCTTGGTTTAATCTGGTGTTCCATTTGAATATTATTTTTATCAAGTTGTTTTGCAAAGACAAGAGCCAAATCTTTCTGATTAACATCTAGGACATGAATGAGTTGTTTCTGCCCAATACGGAAAGAATTGCATAAGTCTGATTGACTGCCAATGCTCCAAAGCACCAATGGAGGATTGAGTGAGACAGTATTAAAGGAGCTGATTGTTATGCCAACAGGTTTGCCATTCTGATTGATGCCCGTAATAACAGTGACGCCGGTAGCGAAGCAAGAAAAAGCTCGTCTGAGTTCCTGATTGGAAAATGGAGTTTGCAAAGACTTCTACTTTATTTGGTGTTGGAGGGCTTTAGACCAGGAATAGGAATAAGCATTTCATTTTCATCAGCTTTTACGCACTTAAAGCGATAGTCTTTACCTGCTTTTGATATGAAACTAGCGCCTATATAAAAATCAGATTTACAAATTTTGTTAGCAAAATCCATGACTTGTTGTGGCTCTGCACTGGAGTTGATGAGGCGCATATTACCTAGTGACATTGATAGCTCCGTTGAAGCGCAGGCGCTGAGGAGGATGGGTGCAACTGCTAGGGTCAATATAATACGTTTCATGAAAAGCCTCATAATGAGATCTATTGCAGTAGGATAAACGCTTTTATAAAAGTTGCTTGAGTTGACACGTTAACGGATTGAAAATATGTTTAGAGCTATTTTAATTAATAAAGATGAGCAGAGCTACCGCGCTCAATTGAGCAATTTAGACGAAAGCGCTTTGCCAGAAGGGGATGTTCGCGTTGAGGTGCATTACTCTACCCTTAATTACAAGGATGGTTTGGCAATAACAGGTAAGAGTCCGATTGTGCGAAGTTTTCCGATGATTCCAGGAATTGATCTCACGGGAGAAGTCATTGAAAGTACTAGCCCCGAATTTAAGTCAGGCGATTTAGTTTTATTAAATGGGTGGGGAGTAGGTGAATCCCATTGGGGTGGCTTAGCACAGCAGGCACGACTAAAGTCTGAATGGCTGATACCGTTACCTAAAGCATTTACAGCTAAACAATCGTTGGCTATTGGCACTGCCGGATACACTGCAATGCTATGCATTATGGCTCTCCAAAAACATGGTGTTCAAGCAGGCGATGGCGAGATCTTGGTAACGGGAGCGGCAGGAGGAGTCGGTAGTTTTGCAGTCAGTCTTTTATATCAGTTGGGCTATACCGTAGTAGCAAGCAGTGGTCGCCCAGAAGAAGGGGCGTATTTAAAAACTCTAGGTGCTAGCGAAGTCATCGAGCGCGCCACTCTTTCTCAGCCCGGCAAACCCTTGGCTAAAGAACGCTGGGCTGCCGTGGTGGATTCAGTTGGTAGCCATACATTGGCTAATGCTTGTGCCGCAACCAAAGCGAATGGCGCAGTAGCAGCGTGTGGTCTAGCTCAAGGGATGGATTTCCCGGCAAGCGTTGCCCCATTTATATTGCGCGGTATCACTCTGTATGGCATTAATAGCGTTACCCAAGCAAAGGCCGTGCGAGTGGCAGCATGGAACCAATTAGCAAAGCTATGTAAACCAGAGCAATTGATGGAAATTGCCAAAGAGATTTCCTTAGAAGAAGCTATTCAGGCTGCCAGCGACTTAATTGAGGGCAAGATCCGTGGTCGCGTAATCGTGGATGTAAATCGCTAGATACGCTTATGTCAGAAGTGAGTCGAATGATCGAAAAGCTTACGAAAATTTTTGGGGAAAGATATTTTTTAGACGTAGGGAGTGATCGTACTCAATAAAGTCCGGAATTTCTCCAGAAAGCAAGCGATCTTTATAGCTTTGCCACATCGCTGGATCAAATAAATCCGCATGGTGCTTTAGGAGTAGTTGTTTGATACGATCATTTCCTAGCAAAAAGGTTTTATAGGTTTCTGGAAAGATATCTTTGGGACCAATGCGATACCAAGGCTCGCTTGCCATTTCATCATCTTCATTGCGAGGAGTGGGCACATGACGTACCTCGCAATCGGTTAAGTATTCAATTTCATCATAGTCATAAAAAGCAACACGACCGTAGCGTGTTACACCGAAATTTTTATAGAGCAAGTCTCCTGGAAAAATATTAGCAGCAATTAAATTCTTGATTGCCTCCCCATACTGAATGACTCCGTCCTCCACTTCGCTTGGCGATCCTTCTTGAAGACGAATATTTAGTGGTGTCATTCGTCTTTCAATATAGAGATGTTTGATGATCAGTTCGCTCTCTCCGTTGGGGTTGGTACTAAATTCCAACAAAAAAGAGCACTGCTCTTGTATTTCGGAAATGAGCGCTGGAGTGAAGCGTTCTAGTGGAAAAGCTACATTAGAAAATTCTAAAGAATCTGCCATGCGCCCTACGCGGTCATGTTGTTTAACTAATTGGTACTTCGCCATAATTTGCTCACGGCTCGTTTCCTTGGGCGGCGGGAAATAATCTTTAATGAGCTTAAATACGTAAGGGTAGCTCGGTAAGTCAAATACCAGCATGACCAATCCGCGAATACCCGGAGCAATCCGAAAGCGATCTGTGGAGTGCATCAAGTGATGCTGAAAGTCTCTATAAAACAAGTTTTTGCCATGTTTTTGTAAGCCCACCATGTTGTAAATCTCTGCACGAGGTTTGTGGGGCAATAGACTGCGCATGAATGTGACATAGGCTGACGGTACTTCCATGTCTACTAGAAAGTAGCTGTGTGTAAAACTAAAAATCAGGCGCAAATGGACTTCGGAAAGCAGGACCCCATCAATGACCAGTTGGCCTTTGGAATTGTGCATCAAGGCAATGACTAGAGGGAATATTTTTTCGCCATTAATGATGCGACCCATAATGTAAGCAGTTTTGTTTCTGAAAAATAAGGTACTGAGAGCATGAATCTGGAAATCAGTTGAGCTGCTAGTGTCAGCTAATGAATTCTGAATTAACTCCGTTGTGAGATTAAGATCACGCTCCAAATCTTCAAAGGGATTATGTAGTTCAAAACTTGCTAATAAATTATGTAGTACCACCCTAAGTCCATTAATCTCTCCAGGGTAGTAAGCCCGATAGGATGGCTTACTCGGAGCCTCGTCATTCTCTAAGTATTCCGTAGAAATAGTTGGTCGTACAAAGATAAATTTATTATTAAAGTAACGGCTCGCTAGAATCCGAGTGGTCACTGAATTAAAGAAAGTTTCGGCAAGCTCGGGTTGATGTAAGTTTGACAATAGGCCAATGTAATGAAGCTTTACTTGTTGCCAGATTTCATCGGAGATTGCATGGGCATCAAATTCATCTTCAAGTGCTAGCGCTGTTTCAATAACGCGTTGATCATAAAAGGTGATGCGGTCGCGTAAGAGTTGACGAATCCCATGCCAATCTTGTTTCTCAAAGGCGTCTTTTGCTGAGCGACCGGCTTCCCTAAAAATACTGTAATGTCGCTGAAAACCCATTAACAGGGTCTGGGCCATATCAAAGGCCACCTGCGAGGATAATAGCTTTGGAAAGTGATTGTTCATAATAAGAGTGTATCTAGCATTTAAATTGGACTCAAAATGACCCAAGTCGACCCGCTACCTCATCATCCTGAAAGTCAGTTGATTTATCCATATGGGGAGACCCTAGCCGAGGCAGGCCAGACCATGGAAATTGCGCCGGGGATCTATTGGATTCGGATGCCTTTGCCTTTTGCTCTTAATCACATCAATTTATGGTTGTTAAAAGACCGAGTTGCCGATCAAGAGGGTTGGACCGTGATCGATTGCGGAATTACGAACGATGAGACCAAAATCCATTGGGAGTCTATTTTTGCGAACCATCTCCAAGGACTCCCCATTTTGCGTGTCTTGGTTACCCATATGCATCCAGACCATATTGGCCTTGCACATTTTTTATGTGAGCGCTGGCAGGCTCCCCTATGGGTTTCGATGAGTGATTTTCTAATGGCACAGTGGTTAAGTAGCAAGGAGGGCGGGGTTGCTATTGGTGCTAGTAGCGGAAGTGGTGGAGCAGCAGATCATTATGCGCGCCACGGTTTGCTAGGCTCTGAAGATTTGGAGCGTATTCGAAGCCGCTCTGATTATTACAGTCGCCTAGTGCCGCAGGTGCCACGTCGCTATCGTCGCATTATGGAGGGCGATGAGGTTCAAATTGGAGACCATCGATGGAAAGTATCGATGGGCTATGGACATGCGCCTGAACACGCCACACTCTATTGTTCAACCCTGAATATTTTTATCTCTGGGGATATGGTCTTGCCTCGCATCTCCACGAACGTTAGTGTGTATGATGTCGATCCGGATGCCGATCCCTTAGGTTTGTATTTGCGCTCGCTAGACCAATGGCTATCTTTGCCCTTAGACGCTTTTGTGTTGCCATCACATGGTAAGCCCTTTAAAGGTTTACATACCCGTATTAAACAACTCCATGAGCATCATCGTGACCGCTTATCCGAAACTCTGGATGCTTGCCAAAGCCCAAAGCATGCCTTTGAGATTATTCCGGTGCTATTTCGGCGTAAGCTCGACAATCATCAGCTTAGTTTTGCCATGGGAGAAGCTATTGCCCATCTGAATCATTTGTGGCATCAGAAGAGGCTGCAGCGCTTGCTTTGCGAGGACGGGATTTGGCGCTTTTGCGTGGTTTCGCCTTCGCAGAACGCTCTTTAGGGTCATTATTAGAGCTTGGGGGGTTTGCCATGGCATCCCCAAAGGATTTGATTGCCAAGAGAGTGGCCCTTTGTACTTCTAGGGTTTGGATGGTGGACTTTAGGACATTCAGATTGAGGGCAAGCCAAGACTCCACGCTCTTAAGGTCTTTAATGCGCTTATCCAGTTCTTCAATATCAAAAGAGGGCATTGCATTGTTTAAGCCAGCCATACCCGGGGCCATGCCAGGCATAAAAGACGAGCCCGCATGAGCGGCGTTATTCTGATCCCACATGGCTTTAAACATCTCTAGGCTTTGATTGAAATCCGGTATGGTGCCAAACATAAACTCTCCTAACAGGCTAAATAGTCACATTATCGATAAAATAATGGGTTGATGAAGATTAATCTCACTTCTGCAGCAATGCAAACCCAAATTAGTCCACCCAAATCGGCTAAGCCCTATACCCGGGGCGCGAGCCTCCCATCGCTTTTAAGGGAGCGTATCCTAATATTGGATGGCGCGATGGGGACCATGATTCAGCAAAAAAAGTTTAGTGAAGCGGACTATCGAGGCTTACAACATAGCCAACGTTTTGCTAATCATCCCGGGGATTTAAAGGGAAATAATGAGCTTCTGGTCTTAACTCAACCCGCCGCGATTCGTCAAATCCATGATGAGTACTTAGCAGCGGGAGCGGACATTATTGAGACCAATACCTTTGGCGCTACCTCGATTGCTCAGGAAGATTACAAAATGCCAGAGTTGGCCCGTGAAATGAATGTCACGGCGGCTCAATTAGCCCGTGCAGCATGCGATCAATATAGTACCCCGGACAAACCTCGTTTTGTAGCCGGTGCGATTGGACCAACACCCAAGACGGCAAGCATCTCTCCGGATGTGAATGATCCAGGCGCCCGCAATGTGCATTTTGATGCTTTACGTAAAGCCTATCGTGAGCAGGCAGAAGCTTTGTTTGAGGGGGGCTCTGACCTATTTTTAGTCGAAACCATTTTTGATACCCTCAATGCAAAAGCAGCTCTTTTTGCGCTCGATGAGTTTTTTGAGGAGTCGGGAGAGCGCTTGCCGGTAATGATTTCTGGTACGGTTACAGATGCGTCGGGGAGAATTCTTTCTGGACAAACGGTTGAAGCATTTTGGAATAGCTTGCGACACATTAAGCCACTCACCTTTGGCCTGAACTGTGCACTCGGCGCTGCTTTAATGCGACCCTATATTGCGGAATTAGCCCGAGTTTGTGATGTTGCTATCTCGTGTTATCCCAATGCAGGTTTACCAAACCCCATGAGCGATACTGGTTTTGATGAAACTCCTGAGGTTACCTCTAGTCTGATCGATGAATTTGCCCGCGATCACTTGGTTAATCTGGTTGGTGGTTGCTGTGGCACTACTCCTGAGCATATTCGAGCGATTGCTCAAGCAATGACAAATCGCAAGCCTCGCCCCTTTTATTCGGAGGCGACAGCAGAAGCATGAGTCGATTACCAACAACTCCGATGCGCTTGTCAGGTCTAGAGCCTTGTAATATCTCCCCCCAAATTGGCTTTGTCAATATTGGTGAGCGCACCAATGTCACAGGCTCAAAAGCATTCTCACGCATGATTCTCAATAATCAGTTTGATGATGCGCTAGC
>DBCI01000052.1:9831-12461 GCA_002292975.1 Polynucleobacter sp. UBA962
TGTATTCAAGGAAAACCAATTGTTAACTCTATTTCCTTAAAAGAAGGGGAAGAACAGTTTAAATACCATGCTAAATTAATTAAGCGTTATGGTGCTGCAACGGTTGTTATGGCTTTTGACGAGAAGGGTCAGGCTGATACGTATCAGCGTAAGACCGAAATTTGTCAGCGCTCGTACAACATTCTAGTAAATGAATTAGATTTTTCTGCGGAAGATATTATTTTTGATCCAAATATCTTTGCAATTGCTACCGGTATTGAAGAGCATGATAACTACGCAGTAGACTTCATTAACGCAACCCGTTGGATTAAAGAAAATTTACCTGGCGCAAAGATAAGTGGTGGCGTTTCAAATGTAAGTTTCTCGTTTAGAGGAAATGATCGCGTACGTGAAGCAATCCATACAGTATTTTTGTATCACGCCATTTCAGCTGGCATGGATATGGGGATTGTTAATGCCGGTCAACTAGGTGTCTATGCTGATTTAGATCCTGAGTTGCGTGAGCGGGTGGAAGATGTAGTTCTAAATCGGTTTAAAGAAAAGGATGGGCAAACCCCAACCGAGCGTTTGTTGGCGATAGCCGATGAATATAAGGGTGGTGGTATTAAGCAAGAAGAGAACTTAGTATGGCGCGAAGCGGCTGTACGTGAGCGATTGACCCATGCTCTAGTCCATGGCCTGACAAACTTTATTGTGGACGATACTGAAGAGTTACGCGCTGAGATTATGGGTAGTGGTGGCCGTCCCATCGAGGTGATTGAAGGCCCGCTGATGGATGGCATGAATGTCGTTGGCGACTTGTTTGGCGCGGGAAAAATGTTTTTGCCACAAGTTGTTAAAAGCGCACGCGTGATGAAGCAAGCAGTAGCTCATTTAATTCCCTATATTGAGGAAGAAAAGAAGCAATTAGTTGCTGCTGGCGGAGAAAGTAAAGCTAAAGGCAAGATCGTAATTGCGACCGTAAAAGGGGATGTGCATGATATTGGTAAGAATATTGTTACTGTCGTTTTGCAATGTAATAATTTTGAAGTAGTCAATATGGGTGTGATGGTTCCCTGTGACCAAATATTGAAAAAAGCAAAAGAGGAGAAGGCGGATATTGTTGGTCTATCCGGTTTAATTACCCCTTCGCTCGAAGAGATGACGTATGTTGCCCAAGAAATGCAGCGTGATGATTATTTTCGGCAGAAAAAAATACCTTTGTTAATTGGTGGTGCTACTACCTCAAGAGTTCATACCGCAGTAAAGATTGCTCCGCACTATGATGGCCCGGTGGTTTACGTACCCGATGCCTCCCGCTCGGTATCGGTAGCCTCCAACTTATTATCAGACGAGGGCGCTAAGAAATTTATTGATGAGATGCTTGCTGATTATGAGCGGATTCGGCATCAACACGCGAACCGTAAAAGTGTTCCGCTCGTTAGCTTGCAGGCCGCCAGAGATAATTACGAGCAATTAGACTGGAGCACCTATAAGCCTAGCAAGCCTAAATTTATTGGCAGACGCGTCTTTAAAAACTTTTCTCTAGCTGAAATTGCAAAGTTCATTGATTGGACCCCCTTCTTTCAAACTTGGGATTTAGCTGGTAAGTTCCCAGCGATTCTTGATGATGAAATTGTGGGCGAAGAGGCGCGTAAGGTGTATGCGGACGCCCAGGCAATGTTGGAGAAATTAATTAAAGGGCAGTGGTTGCAAGCAGACGCAATCGTTGGTCTATTTCCTGCGAATAGTCAGGGTGATGATATTTTGCTGTATCCCGATGAGAGCAGAAGCAAGCCTTTTTTAATTTGGCACAATCTACGTCAACAATCTGAGCGCCCTGTAGTTGATGGAGTAAAGCGACCCAATCGCTGTTTAGCCGATTACGTAGCCAATCACGCCAGTGAAATCGATGATTATGTGGGCTGCTTTGCTGTGACAACCGGTCATGGAGTTGAAGAAAAAGCAGCTCAGTTTTTAGCTAAGCACGACGATTACAGTGCCATTATGTTAAAGGCACTGGCAGACCGTTTAGCAGAAGCCTTTGCAGAGTTAATGCATTGGCGTGTTCGTACTGATTTATGGGGGTACGCAGCAGGTGAGCAACTAAGCACTGAAGAGCTTATTGATGAGAAATACCAAGGAATTCGGCCGGCTCCTGGGTATCCAGCTTGCCCAGATCATCAGGTTAAGTTTGCTATGTTTCAAGCAATGAAAGCGGATGAGATTGGGATGACCCTCACAGAATCTCTCGCGATGAATCCAGCGTCAAGCGTGAGTGGCTTTTATCTTGCCAATCCCAATGCCATGTACTTCAATGTAGGAAAGGTTTCCTCCGATCAAGTAGGCGACTTTGCAAGGCGAACTGGGAAGTCCCCCGAAGAGGTCAGACGTTCTCTAGCGAGCCTACTGGATTAAGGAACTCCCCAAACCACGGGTTCATTGTTCCTTTGAGCCTGTTTTAGAAGCTCCATAAATGGAAAAGCACGACGACCCAATGGATCTTTTCTAGAAACAGTAGATTGCTCCGATGCATCAAGTGCTTTGCTTGTGGCATTTCGCTCTAACTGAATTGCTTCATCAAGTAGATGAAGATAGTTTGGAATTTGCTCAGGAAGTAAAATTCCAGTGGACTCAAAGGAACGTTGCAT
>DBCI01000052.1:12525-13782 GCA_002292975.1 Polynucleobacter sp. UBA962
TTGAAAATGATGAATCATTCACAAAGCATACCATCACTGATAAACTCCTAGCTCTATGTTGTTAGCTCAAAAAACCCAGCTCATACATCTGATTGCCAATGCCTTAAATTCCATTGCGCAAGAGCGGGGTCTTGCTGCAGGTGAGTTTCCAATTCCTCATCTTGAGAGACCAAAAGTCATTGATCATGGTGATGTGGCATGTAATATTGCATTACAAATTTCTAAAGCATGGAAAGCGAATCCCCGTGAACTCGCAGGGTTGATCGTGGCACGATTGCAATTAAATCTAGAGTATCAAGATTTAATTGCAAGCTCTGACATTGCAGGACCCGGTTTTATTAATTTTCGCTTAAGTCAGCACGCCAAATCAGGAGTCGTACAAATTATTTTGAAGGATCAAGATCGCTTTGGGCGACATGATCGCAGTGGTTTACAAGATGCATCGATACCGGCTCGTGCCATGATTGAGTTTGTTTCTGCCAACCCCACAGGACCTTTACATGTTGGACATGGACGTCAGGCTGCTCTGGGAGATGCCCTAGCTAATCTATTAGCTAGCCAAGAAATTAAAGTACATCGGGAGTTTTATTACAACGATGCCGGGGTACAAATACAGAATCTTGCAATTTCCGTGCAGGCTCGTCTAAAGGGTTTAACCCCAACGAGTACTGACTGGCCAAAAGATGCCTACAACGGTGAATATATTAATGAGATTGCTCAGTCGTATCAGTCAGAGCGAGGCGATGAAAATAATTTAGAGGCAATCCGAAAATTTGCAGTGGCCTATTTACGTAAAGAGCAAGATATTGATCTTAAGATTTTCGGCGTTCGCTTTGATGAGTTTTATCTTGAATCCTCTTTGTATTCGGATGGAAGTGTTCAGAAGGTCATTGAAGATCTCACGAGTGTTGATAAAACCTATGAGGCTGACGGTGCACTCTGGTTAAAGACCACCTTAGATGGTGATGATAAAGATCGTGTCATGCGGAAATCAGATGGTAGCTATACCTACTTTGTACCCGATGTGGCATATCACATTAGTAAATGGAGTCGAGGTTTTGAGAAAGTAATTAATGTACAGGGTAGCGATCATCATGGCACGATTGCACGTGTTCGCTCAGGTATTCAAGGCGTCGCGCAGAAACGTCACTGGGCAATTCCAACCACTTTTCCTGATTATGTATTACATAAGATGGTCACAGTCATTAAGGATGGCGCAGAGGTAAAGCTTTCTAAGCGAGCTGGGTCTTATGTCAC
>DBCI01000052.1:13857-21169 GCA_002292975.1 Polynucleobacter sp. UBA962
TGCATTACAACGAGGGCGCGATGCAGTTCGATTTTTCTTAATCTCCCGAAAGGCAGATACAGAGTTTATTTTTGATGTGAACTTAGCGCTACAGCAAAATGATGAAAACCCTGTTTTTTATGTTCAATATGCGCATGCACGTATTTGTTCAATTTTGCAACAATGGGGCGGTGACTCAAATACGCTACATAAAGCCAATTTAGCCTTGCTTGATAGTAAGGCAGCAGATCACTTACTGCGTCGCTTAGCAGAGTATCCAGAGGTTCTCGCATCCGCTGCCGAAGACTTGGCCCCTCATGCGGTCGCATTTTATCTTCGTGATTTAGCAGGTGATCTTCATACTTTCTATAATGCAGACCGTGTTTTGGTCGATGAATCTGATCTTAAATTGGCTCGCCTTGCTTTGTTGTTGGCCTGCCGCCAGGTCTTAGAAAATGGCTTAAAAGTTTTAGGGGTTTCTGCGCCAAGCAAGATGTGAACTATTGAGTAAATGGGGTTTAGTGCTTCTAACTTGAAGCGGGTAAGATAGCGTTATGAAGTCATCCAGATATCAAAATACAGTCTCACAGACTAGGCAATCTTCTGCATTGAGTTCTTCTCAGTCGGGAGGGATCATCATGGGAGTGGTGATTGGCCTTTTAGTTGGAGTAGGCCTGGCGCTTTTGGTCGCTTGGTATTTAACACGGTCCCAGCCGCAAGAAAAGCCTGGTATTCGCGCTCCCAGCGCCCCCTCATTTATGAAGCCGGTCCCTCAAAAAGCGGATAAGGAGGAGGAGGAAACTTCAGTCGCCCCTCCCAAGGTAGATCTTAATAGGCCTTTACAAGGAAAAGGAGTTGGCTCTGGAGCACCCGACCCAATTGCTGAGATCGCTACTGGTAAGATCTCCGAGCCTAAACCAGAGATAAAGCCCGATACCCAGTTTTATGTGCAAACGGGCGTCTTTAATCAACGTGCTGATGCAGATGCTCAAAAGGCTACATTAGCCATGCAGGGTATACAAACACAGCTTAGTGAGAGTTCTGTTGACGGAACTACTGTTTGGAGAGTTCGAATTGGCCCTTTTACCAGTATTGAAGATACAGCTTCGACTAGAAGTAAGTTAACCATTATCGGTATTAAACCCACCGTTATCCGAGTGAATAAATCATGATCCACATCCTTAAACTTTTCTCCATTTTTTTGCTTATTTTTAGCGCTAATCAATTGGTCTTGGCCCAGACACCGATTAAGGTTGAAGAGGGATTTGATTACCGCGTGTTGCCGATTACACAGCCCATTGATGCGAAGGGTAAGGTTGAGGTGATTGAGTTCTTTTGGTACGGATGCCCGCATTGCTATGAGTTTGAGCCAGAGTTAAAAGGCTGGATCAAGCGCCAAAATAAAGATGTTGTGTTTAAAAAAGTACCTATCGCTTTTCGTGAGGAGTTAATGCCTCATAGCCAGCTCTTCTATGCCCTGGAGGCTTTGGGTAAAGGCGACACCCTAAATGACAAAGTTATGTTTGCGATGCATCGTGAAAATAAACGCTTGCTCAATGAAAATGAAATCGCTGATTGGGTGGCGGCCCAAGGAGTGGATCGAAACGCATTTTTAGCCGCTTATCGCTCATTTGCTGTCTTATCAAAAGCGAGGGCAGCCAATCAGCTTGGTAATGCGTATCGAATTGATGGGGTGCCAACGGTAGCCGTTCAAGGCAAGTACATAACCTCGCCTTCTATCGCGGGTAGCCGTGCAAAGGCTGTGAATATAATGGATTTTTTGGTGAATAAAGTTCGTAAGGATGGCTATAAGTAAGCTTGGATAACTTAAATTTTGACGAACTTACGAACGATCCAAAAATAAATAGGGTATGGCAGGATTCGAAGGAATTTAAGAAACCTTGAGAAGCGTTTTGGGAAATGAATATCAAATTCACCACGCTCGATACCTTGCAAAATCTCATTAGCAGCTTCTTGTGCTGAAATTAGAGCGGGCATTTCAAAATCATTATTAGCGGTAGCCTCGGTAGCAACAAAGCCTGGAGAGATCATATGTACCCCGATCCCTTTGGGCTGTAAATCATAAAAAAGTGTTTCGCAGAAATTAATCATGGCTGCTTTGGTCGGACCATAAGCTAAGGCTTTAGGTAGGCCGCTATAGCCTGCAACACTGCCGACAATCGCAAGATGACCATGTCCAGCTCGCAGCATATCTGGAAGGACGGTAGCAACTGCTCGCATTGGCCCCAAAATATTGGAGTCCACTGTTTTTTGAGCGTCTTCCATATTAAAGTCATCGGCTCGCAAGGGAATATAAATACCCGATACAAATAGCAAGAGATCGACACCACCCCACTGCGTATGAATCGTTTGGTAGGCCCGAGTAATTGACGATTGATCCATAACGTCGACCGGTATTACAAGGGATTGTGTTGTATCGGCGGAGCGAGCTATATCTTCCAGGCGTTCAATGCGTCGACTCGACAAGACCAGTTTTGCCCCACGTTTTAATAATTCTCGCGCGCAAGCTTCACCGATCCCGCTTGAGGCACCAATGACCCAAACGCGCTGATGCATAAAGTTTGGAATAGCTGCTTGTTTCAATGGCTTACCTTTTTATGACTGAGAGTGAACTGGACAACATCAATATTTTTTTCTTTAAATCCTGCGGCACAGTAGAGAAGATAAAAATTCCACAAACGGATAAAAGCATCATCAAAGCCTAGATCTTTGATTTCAGAGATTTTCTGATTGAAGTTATCAAACCATATACACAGTGTTTTGGCATAGTCTAGACCAAATGCAAATTCGGCCTCAATACGAAGACCGGCATTATTTGCATGTCGTTGGAATGCTTCACGGGAGGGCAGCATTCCCCCTGGAAAAATATATTGTTGGATAAAGTCAGTACTTTTACGATAGCGATCAAATAAACTCTCATTAATGACAATTGTCTGAATACACGCTTTACCATCCTCTTTTAAGCAGCGTGCAAGGGTCTCAAAGTAGCTTGGCCAATATTGTTCTCCGACAGCCTCAAACATTTCAATCGAAGCAATCCCATCAAACTGATCCTTACAGTCGCGATAGTCCTGCATGCGTACTTGATGATAGTTCGGCCAATGCTTGGCAAGCCGTTTTGTGGCATAGGCCTGCTGCTCAGTCGACAGAGTCAAGCCTGTAACCCGGTGACCGGCATGGGCAGCGGTTTCCATAAAACCGCCCCAACCACAGCCAATCTCTAGTAGTTCGCTAGTGGGCGCTAAGGCTAGAGAGTTGAGGATTGCTTGATATTTAGCAGTCTGCGCATTTTCTAGCACACACTTCGCTTGCCCCTGAAACCAAGCGCTCGAATAAGTCATTGTGGGATCTAACCAAAGGGTATAGAAGGCATTGCCCAAATCATAGTGCGCATGAATATTTTTTCGACTGCCCACTTTACTATTACGATTTAAGTAATGGCGCACCCGATAGACTAGGGATCCAAACCAATTGCCATAGATGGCTTGCTCTAAGACATTGCGGTTTCGAACCGCTAAATCTAAAAGTTGTTCGAGCTTAGGACTGTCCCAATCACCACGGATGTATCCCTCGGCGAAACCAATATCACCATGCCTGAGAATATCTTTAAAGGCGCTCCAGCGATGAAAGCGGATTTCAGCCTGAAGAGGATCTTGGGGTTTTCCAAATACCCGTTTTTCACCATTTGGAAAATACAAGGTTAAGTAGCCCGCAGATAGCTCTTTTAAAAGGCGCTCTATGGTTCTTGCAGACAACGGGATTGCACCACTTACCTCAGGCTCGCTTGAGCGTGAGAAGTTTAGCTTTGCTAGTAGTGACTGACCGGGGCGCATCATGAGCTAATTTCCATCTTGGGAGCTTCGGGTTTGGAATGAAATGGTACCCCTTTTAGCCAAAGCTTGAGGGCTTGCCAATGAATGCGAGCAATAACCCCAAACGTCATCATAGGGTATTGGAACTTAGCCCGTCTCAGCATTGCTTTTGAGAGTATGTGGTCTCGCCCACTAATACTGGTGTAAATCAGGGGCTGTTGGTCTATAAATAACTCAATGCGACAGACTGAGTTGACTTTACTTTCACTATCTCTTGAAAAGAGAAACCGAAACCGATATTCCCCAGAAAGATCGCAAAAGGGAGAAACATGAAATACTTTTTTGCTAATGAGCGTTTCACCAGAACATAGCGATTCACCATTTTCTTTTCGCAACAAATAGCAATGACGTTCGCCAAAGGTATTATTAACTTCAGCTAAAACTGCACAAACAGAATGGTCTACACGTGTGTAGATCCAAAAACTTACAGGGTTAAAGACATAGCCTAAGACCCGCGGAAAAGTTTGTAACCAAATTTCTCCATCAGGCACATAGATACCCTCTTTGCGAAAGATATTTTCGACCCACTCCAAACTGTCGCTCTCTCCGTTGCCATAATCTTTGTCATGAAACGAGTAGAAGGCCCAGCGATTATCCCCAATACCAAACTGTTCTAAAAGCGTACGATTATGCTTACGTTCACGCATCGGAATCTTGAGCGTAAAGACATCGTAACTAAAACGATTCTGAGCAGGACGTAAACGAGTATGCTTTACCTGGCCAAAGTTGATGTAGGGTTTATCCATTAGTTGGCCGATTGAAACGGCGGCCTGGCCAAGGGAGAGTGGATTGAAGCAATTAGATCGGCAGCCACCAGTTCTCCAGAACGTAGGCCATCCTCATGAAAGCCATAACCAGTCCACGCCCCGCAATACCAAATACCTGACTTCCCCTGAATTAAGGGCAGGTTCTTCTGGGCTTTTATAGCAGCATCATTAAAAAGAGGATGCGCATACGAGATCTCGCTAAAGATTGTTTCTGGTTTGGGCTCAACTAGAGGATTAAGGCTAACAATGATTGCATGTTCATCAAGGTTAAACGGTAGTGGTTGTAATTTGTTAATGAGGTAATCTACGCTTACCTCATGATCGCTATGTTGAGCCCCTAATGTTTTGTAATTCCAGGCGGCCCAGCAACGTCTAGTCTTGGGCAGAACAGAGGCATCGTGATGCAAGATGGCCCTATTTTCTTGATAGGGAATCGCCGCCAATAAAGACCGATCAAACTCGTCAATACCATGCAAAAGATCTAAGCTCTGATCACTATGACATGCCATTATGATCTCATCAAAATAATGAACCCCTTTGGCACTGATCAGCTCAATACGACGATCGGTATCTTTTGGTTGAGGCACATTAATTTTAAGAACTGCTTCACGAAGTAATTTAAATCGCTCAGGATGCATGGCCTCGACGATTCGTTTTACATATTGTTTCGAGCCACCCTTAACGGTTAACCACTGAGGCCTATTTTGAACTTGAAGAAGACCATGATTGTGACAAAACCGAATCATCGTATCGATTGGAAATTCAAGCATTTGTGAAGTTGGGCAGGACCAAATTGCGCCAATCATGGGCAAGAAATACCATTCCCGAAAGGCCCTTTTAAAGCCGTGCTGATCTAAAAATGAGGCAATCGATTGTAGTTTTTTAGGATCCCCACCGTGATTCGAGTTTTGTTGCTGAAGTGCTAACTGAGTGGCTAATTGATTAAACCGAACAATATCTTTAATCATTCCCCAAAAAGCGGGACGGGCAAGATTAAGACGCTGTCCAAATAGGGTATTAAGGCTATCCCCAGACCATTCCAAAGACTGATCAATCGACACTGAAAATGACATCTCAGAAAGCGCTAGAGGAACGTTCAGCTCTTCAAATAAGCGAGTGAGGCGAGGATAGGTTTTACGATTAAAAACTAAAAAGCCTGTATCAACACTACATGGAATGGCACCACGCTTTGTGTCTACTGCAATATCAATCGTATTGCTATGCCCACCAATATGCTGACCACCCTCAAAGAGGGTGACATGTATACCTATATCTTTTTGTAAAGAGTATGCGCAACCTAGTCCAGAAATTCCGGCACCAATAACAGCAACTTTTTTTATCGATGAATGGTTTTGATTCAAACGACTCACGAGGACTTGCCTTTTAGTAACTTTTCAATTTCAGATGTCATCGACTTGCTATCGGGCTTGGTTAAGCTGTTGTATGACTCAATAATATTGCCATTACGATCAATTAGGTATTTATAGAAGTTCCACTTTGGGGTAGTGCCTGTTTTGCTAATTAACATTTTGAACAATGGGTTGGCATCTTTGCCGCTTACTGAGCTTTTGGCAAACATTGGAAACTTCACATCATAGGTATTCTTGCAAAATTCCGCGATCTCTTTGTTGCTACCGGGCTCCTGTTGGCCAAAATCATTGGACGGAAACCCTAAGATGACAAAGCCTTTATCTTTGTAGCGCGCATAAATTTTCTCTAAACCTTCATATTGGCTTGTAAAACCACAAAAACTAGCTGTATTAACAACCATAATGACTTTTCCTTGGTATTGACAAAGGTTTTGAGGAAGCTCGTCTTGTAACCTCAAAAAGGTGTGTGAAAGTGCGGAAGCACAAGCTGTGTTGGTCGGATTTGCACTTGCATCACTAGGATTGATCATCAGAGTAAGTACCATCAGGGGAAGAAAATAGAGCCATTTCATACGGTATACAGTCTTCAAAAGTAAGGAAAGTTAAAGTCTAACGCCTTCTAGAATCTTATGTTTATTGAGGGTTTTAAGCCTTTAAACACCTAGTTCACTAGGTCGACAATAGATCATCTAGAATCTGAGAATGTCACAGCCAAGTTTGAAGCCGCCCGCCTTTGAGTCAAAAGTCTGCTCTATGGATAGCAGTACTCTCAACCAGAGATTATTAGCATTAAATCGCCCCATGGTCTTCACAAATGGGGTATTTGATATTCTTCATCGAGGCCATGCCAGTTACTTGGCACAAGCACGCGACTTTGGTGCTAGCTTAGTAGTTGGCGTGAACTCTGATGCATCGGTCAAATTACTCGGCAAAGGAGATGATCGACCAATTAATTCACAAGAGGATCGGATGGCTTTGCTAGCTGCTTTAGAGAGCGTTGATTTGGTCATTTTGTTTGCAAATAAGACCCCCGTTGAGTTAATAAAGCGAGTTCGACCCGATGTGTATGTCAAGGGTGGTGATTATGCGATTGAAACCTTAGAGGAAACAGAAGTTATCAAGGCGTGGGGTGGACAAGCCTACGCTATCCCATTTATTTACGATCGTTCCACGACTAGCTTGCTTGGAAAAATACGATCTTAAATGGTTGTTATGACATTCTAGTTTTAACCCAAGCCCAAAGACCCCGCAGTACTAAACCTGGAATTTTTTCAGTATTAATCTTGTGTTCATGGAGACGCTC
>DBCI01000052.1:21326-22017 GCA_002292975.1 Polynucleobacter sp. UBA962
CCAATTCCAGACCCTGCTCTTCCATCGTTGGGGATATCCAGTCTGGCAGTATTTGCAAGCAAACTATCTCGCATTAAAGAAATGCCGGGCAAGATCCAGCCGCCATAGTGCATCCCATTGCTCCCTAAAAAATCAATCGTAGTCGCGGTTCCTGCACTCACAATTAAAGTGTTATCGCTCGCCAGTTGACGGGCTGCTATGATTGCCGCCCATCGGTCTGCACCAAGTGTGTGGGCCTGTTGATATTGGGTACGTAATTGAGGATATTCGGAGTTGCCTAACAGGCGATCTATCGGGATCCCTTCCCACTCAGTCAGCAGATTTTGGAGTGACTCGTAATAGGATTCTGCAGCCACACAGCAAATACCAATTCGCTCGGGCTGTGGGATAGTACTTTTTATATAGTGCGCAAGTTCAGTCCGGTGTTCTTCTGAATCGAGCAATTTGGTATCAATGGCTCCTGAGTAGGACCATAATTTTTTTTGGCGCTCGTTAGGATTGCGATCACTTTCCACGCAAGACCATTTGAGTCGAGAGTTTCCAATATCAAAGAGAAGAAGATTGCTCATGGACGTTTATGTAGAGATAGATCGCCAGCATAAATCACTTTTGGATCACTTCCAGGATGTTCCTCTATGAGCAGTGCACCCTCTGGGTTGACGCCACGTTCAATTCCAGAGAGCTGTGTCTT
>DBCI01000046.1:0-16730 GCA_002292975.1 Polynucleobacter sp. UBA962
AGTGATATAAATCTATCAATAAAAGGGGACAGACTCATGTCTTTTTAGGTCTACCACGAGGCTTTATAAGCCCCTGATCAAGCCCAAATTTGTAATTTTGAGACCTAAAGTCTGGGCTTACCCAAGGCTTTGACCTCAAAATATGAGCTGTTATGGCCTGTTCCTCCTGATTTGGGGCGCCTTCTTGGACAAAATTAGCCCAAGCCAGCTGCCGTTCAAAGGGGGTATTACCTAAACCCCAAAAGGAAGGGTGGTCAGTCAGCCATGTTTCCCCTTTGCCACCAATATGCGTTGCATAGCTTGTATTTTTAGCATCCTCAGGCCTACTCTCCAAACCCGAACGTACGGGATTGAGCTCAATGTATCGCTGACACCTCAGGACATAGCTAGGATCAATCAAGGATGAACAAAACCGTCCTGCCCACATTGTTCCTGAACGCGCATGGCTTTGATTAAAGTACTGTGCGTAGCGGCGCCCAAGCGACTGCATCGTCCGCGCCAGGGATTCTTCCTTTTGGGGCGTTAATAGGATGTGGGCATGGTTTGGCATTAATGCAAAAGCATGCACTGCGCATTCAAAATCCTTTGCAGCCTGTCCCAAGCAATCTAAATAATATTTGTAATCCAGTTCCTTGGAAAAAATAGTTTGCTGATTATGGCCGCGAACTAAAATATGCATAGCCTGTCCTGGAATCACAAAGCGTGCTTTGCGAGCCATACTGTAATTAGTTCACCTGCCGAATACCGCCTAATGGAGCGTAATCGGGTATTGCCCAGTCACCCTCTAATTCAACAACTCCAGGCGGTGGAGTACGCGGTAATTCTGGAACCCCTCGAAGAGCAACTGACATAAAGTTAATCCAAATTGGCAAAGCAAGGCCACCACCTGTCTCTCGATCTCCTAAGCTCTTAGGCTTATCAAAACCAATCCAAGCCACTGCTGCAACCCTAGGGTTATATCCCGCAAACCACACATCATTGGAATCATTGGTAGTTCCGGTCTTTCCAGCAATATCATTGCGACCTAATCGAGGACGGGCACTCGCTGCCGTTCCAGTCTTGGTTACCTCTAGTAACAAGCTATCCATCACAAAGGTGGTGCGCGGATCTAAGACTCGATTTGCATTTTTACCAACCCTGACAGGATCCGCTTGAAATAAAACTTGGCCCTTTGCATTCGTAATCTTTTCAATTAAATAAGGGTTAACGAAATATCCTCCATTTGCAAATACGCTGTAAGCATTTACCATTTGCAAAGGGGTCGTCGAGCCAGCGCCTAATGCCATTGTTAAATAGGGTGGATGTTTTTCTGGTTCAAACCCAAAACGTTGAATAAATTCTTGCGCGTAAGAGGGTCCTATTTTTCGAATAATTCGTACAGAAACTAAATTTTTTGACTTTGCTAAAGCCGCGCGTAGGCGCATCATTCCGTCATACTTGCCATCATAGTTTTTAGGCTCCCATGCTTGACTTCCTGTTTCTGAGCCACCGATAGAAATGGGGGCATCATTCACGAGGGTGGTAGGGCTGAACCCCTTCTCAAGTGCGGCAGCATAAATAAAAGGCTTAAACGCAGACCCGGGTTGTCGCAATGCTTGTGTTACGCGATTAAATTTATTTCGTCTAAAGTCAAATCCTCCAACTAAAGCCAAAATGGCGCCATCGCTTGGATCCATTGCCACAAATGCGGCTTCAACTTGAGGAAGTTGTGCAATTTTCCACATCCCCTCGTCTCTTAAAAGTCGGACAATTGCTCCGGGCCTTATACGCTGCTTGGGCTGCGCATTTTCAGAAAGCGATGAACGCGCCAACCTAAGAGCGTCGCCCGATATGGTAATTTGCTCCCCGGTGGCAATCATTACTTTAAGTTCTTTAGGGCTGGATTCAAGAACAACGCCCGATTGCAGCTCATCGAGTGCCGGATAATCAAGCAATGCGGTATCAATTGCTCGTTGCCGTCTGATGCTGTCGGCAGGAAGCTCAATAAACCCCTCTGGGCCCCGATAAGCGTGCCGCAAATCGTAATCAAAAATTCCTTTACGAACAGCGCTATATGCCGCATCTTGATCGGCCTTTAGGATTGTGGTGTAAACACTTATTCCTTGAGAGTAAATAATATCGCCATACTCAGAATACAAAAGTTGTCTAGCCATCTCGGCAACATAGTCGGCGCGCGTGTCAAACTCTTTCCCGAGGCCCCTAACCTTAATGGTCTCTGCCATCGCTTTTTCGTAGTCACTTGGCGTGATATAAGATAAGTCACGCATACGTTGCAAAATATATTCTTGCCGAATCTTGGCGCGCTTAAAGTTAGCCACAGGGTTGTAAGCAGAAGGCGCCTTTGGTAAACCAGCCAACATCGCCGCCTCTGCAATGGTGATTTCTCTGAGCTCTTTTCCAAAGTAGATTTGTGAGGCGCTCGCAAATCCATAGGCACGTTGGCCCAAATAAATCTGGTTCATATAGATTTCCAAGATCTTATCTTTGGTTAACTGCGCCTCAATTTCCCAGGCAAGCAATACCTCGTAGAGCTTTCGACTAAATGTTTTTTCATTACTTAAGAAAAAATTACGGGCCACCTGCATTGTGATCGTTGATGCACCTTGCGATAAGCTACCGCGAAGGTTTGCTAGGCTGGCTCGTAATACGCCCCAGTAATCAACGCCACCATGACTATAAAAACGGTCGTCCTCGATCGCAATAACTGCGTACTTTAAATGAACCGGTATCTCATTCAAGGGCACAACGTTACGCCGCTCTTCACCAAACTCTCCGATTAAAACCTTGTCGGCTGTATATATTCTGAGAGGTTCTTTTGGGTTGTAATCAAGCAATGCCGAGATAGCGGGCAAATTGGGCTTAGCAATAATAAAGGCGTAAGCAACTAGCATTGTAAAAAGTAAACCACTGAGCGCCATCAATATCAATACAGCCTTTATCAAGGGTCGCGAACTTGGTTTTTTAATAAATTGCATACCAGGCCCCTGCTGTACGGGTGGTTTTTTACCGGATTGATTAGCCATATTGAAATTATATGGCCCTACAGTAAATCTCCGTCTATCTGACACATAAATAATCTTGGCCCAATTGGCAATCCCCAATTAAAGCGCAACAATTGTTGATGGCCTATCGAAACATTACCCGTGACGACTTCAATCACGTTTTGCAAAGTCTTGGTAACGATCCCGCCATCTTGACAGATGAAATTAGCCCCAATCATCTTTGTACAACCAATACCACCCCGTGGTATTCCAACCTATATAGGAACTGGATGGAATCAATTTCACCAAAGCAAGGTTGGGTTAATCAGGCATCCGCCTCGCCTCTATTGCTCATATTCATTGCTTTATTAGGACTAGCCGGCGGTCTTGCCTATATCGCCCACCAATTACAAGGGCTTGAAGCGGGCGAAACACGGATTAAGAACTATTCCTCTATTCAAAACAAATTAGAGCAAATCCAAGCAGAACTCCATGAGCTTGACGAGCGCATGGATGAACAACACGAATCTTTTTTACTACAGCTTGAAGCCTTGCATTCTAAATACAAAGGATCGGTCAAGTTAGCATCAAATGTGGCACCACCCCAATTTGACACACATGAAATTGAACTAAAGAAATGGCGTCATCTTGGTATGGGGCAAAACAAACATGGTTCGTATGCACTACTGCATGATGGGCAACAGACCATTATGCTTAATAAAAACCAAGCTGTTAAGGGGGCTTGGCGCCTTGCTGACTTTAATTCTTCTGAAGCTGTCTTGCTGGGTCCAAATGAAAAACGAATTGTGTTACTGATTCAATGAAGCGCTCTCGGTTAACCCATGTCCTTGGTCTGCTGGTACTTTCAAGCAGTCCCCTCTGCTTAGCTAGTCATTCCAACCAACATACAGCCCAACTCCGCGAGCATCTCCAAACTCCAATTAGTATTTCAGTTAAAGAAATGCCCCTCATTGATTTATTGCACACCATGGCGCGCCTTGGTCATACCCATTTCGTTTTAAGTCCCAACATTCAAGGCAGTATTAGCTTGCAGCTTGAGAGTGTTCCTTGGCAAACTGCCCTGTCTACGGTCCTAGCAAGCCGTGGCTTGCGCTTTGTGCGTAATGACGGTCTTTACTGGATTGGCAGTCATAGTGAAATTAGCAATTTTCAGAAACAACGGCGTGATGAGTCTGCTTTACCGTTCGGGGGAGAGCATCATAGTACGCCACGCCAAATTTTGATTGAGGCTCGTATTGTTGAGGCAGATCATCGGTTTGCCAGAAACTTGGGGGTCAAATTAGGAATGCGCCCACGCTTAAGCTCTTTAGAAGAATCTCACTTGCAGATGAGCGTACCCCTCAATGCAGGGGGACTGGGTGGTTTTGAACCTGCTAGTGCTGCCGCCACTTTATTAAGCAAGCATGCAAGCCGCTTACTCGATATTGAACTTACTGCTCTAGAGAGCGATGGCCAGGGAAAGATTTTGTCAAACCCACGCATCATGACCGCTGATATGGTCAAAGCAACGATTGAACAAGGGACGGAGCTGCCTTACCAAACCTCCTCTTCGAGTGGCGGCAACAAGATTCAGTTTCGTAAAGCTAATTTACGGTTAGAGGTTATTCCAAAAATTCATCATGATGGCAAAGTCTCATTATTGGTCGCAATTAATAAAGATAGTGTGGGGATGAAAACTGAACAGGGCTACGCGATTGATACCAAAAATCTTAGCTCAGAGGTGACCGTTGAAAATGGTGGCACCGTTATTCTTGGTGGAATCTATCAAACCACTGAACGTGAGGATTTGGTCAAGGTTCCCTTTTTAGGGGATATTCCTTTAATTGGTCATCTCTTCAAACACCAATCCAAGCTTCGTGATAAAACAGAATTATTGGTCTTTCTCACCCCCACCATTTTGGACAAACCCGAATAGAATTGATGGGGTGAACCCTAAACATTCAAATATTTTCCTAATCGGCCTAATGGGTGCCGGTAAATCCACTGTTGGTCGGATGCTGGGCCGTAAGCTCAATCGTCGCTTTATTGATTCTGACCATGCCCTAGAGGAACGCTGCGGAGTAAAGATTCCGACTATCTTTGAAATGGAAGGGGAATCAGGTTTTCGTAAGCGCGAGTCTCAAATGATTGAGGAGCTCACTCAAGAAAAAGATGTGATTCTGGCAACCGGTGGCGGCAGTGTATTGCTTCCCGAAAACCGTCTGGCCTTAAAGGGGCGTGGCACTGTAATCTACTTGCATGCTGATCCCATTGAGCTTTGGCATCGAACCAAAGGAGGGGAAGGTCGCCCTTTACTGCAAAATGGAGATCCAAAGACTATCTTAGGAAACCTTTATGCACTTCGCGACCCCCTCTATCGAGAAATTGCTGATCATATTATTGAAACTGGTAAACCGAGCGTTACCCAATTAGTGAATACTCTCTTAATGCAACTTGAGCTCGCCCCATGAAAACATTAGAAGTCTCCTTAGGGGATCGTAGTTATCCCATTTATATTGGCTCTGGTCTTATTAGCAAGTCCGAGCTCTTTCAGCCCTTCATTGCAGGTCAATCCGTTTATATCGTGAGCAATACGACTGTTGCACCGCTTTATAGTAAAACGCTTATTGAAACGATTTCAGGGGATGCTAAATCGGTTCATGAGATCATCCTACCTGATGGCGAGTCTTATAAGGACTGGGCCACCATCCAAAAAATCTTTGACGCTCTGCTTGCCAATGGGGCAGATCGTAAAACTGTCATTATTGCCCTCGGCGGTGGAGTGGTTGGCGATATGGCTGGTTTTGCAGCGGCTAGTTTTATGCGGGGTATCCGCTTTATTCAAGTACCGACGACTCTCTTGGCCCAAGTAGATTCTTCGGTCGGAGGCAAAACCGGTATTAACCACCCCCTAGGTAAAAATATGATTGGGGCCTTTCATCAACCGGTTGCCGTGATTGCTGACCTTGATACGCTCAAAACTCTACCGCCTCGAGAGTTATCAGCAGGTCTTGCCGAAGTTGTTAAACATGGGGCCATTGCCGATGCTACTTTTTTTGATTGGATTGAGTCTCATACCAAAGAGTTATTAAATTGTGATCTCGCAGCAATGAGCCATGCTGTAGAGCGCTCGTGCGAAATTAAATCTGCCGTTGTAGCGGCCGATGAAAAAGAATCGGGTATTCGAGCCATTCTTAATTATGGGCACACATTTGGACACGCTATTGAGTCTGGCTTAGGCTACGGCGAGTGGTTGCATGGTGAAGCGGTCGCTTGCGGCATGGTAATGGCTGCAGATCTATCGGCTCGTTTAGGTCATATTTCTGCGAGCGATGTAAATCGTATTAAGCGGTTGGTCGATGCCCTTGCTTTACCGACTTGTGCGCCCAAGCTTGGTAATCAGCGTTTTTTTGGACTGATGCAAATCGATAAAAAAACAGAGGGCGGCACAATTCGATATATCACCCTAGAAAAAATTGGGCAGGCTAAAATTGAAAAGGTTGATCAAATACTGGTTGATCAAACTCTTAATGCCTATCAAGCAAGCTGACCTTAATATCCTTCCCCGCCTGAGAACTAACAAAAGCAGACAAATCAGCGAGTAACTCATTACCGGTTTTGGTATCTAACCAAAGTGGCTTTAATACGCTTCCAGCCCATCGATAATGAAAACCACCCGCCTTTGCTGCAACCCAAATCTCATGAAGAGGTGCTTGCGTATTTACGACGATGACACTGCGATCACGAAATACAATATTGATCACATTACCGCCCTGCCTTGCAATATCTAAGTCCAGATCCATAGCTTCATCGGCTTGCTCAAGTGAGAGCTCAATCGACTGTAAAAGTTGACCAGCAATCTGATGAAACTGCTTATCGTCAATTTTTTCAGTCGGGAGTAAGTTAGTGTTCTGCATGCTATATTCAAATACCTTTTACAAAGCTAACGATGATGTCGATTGTAGTAAGAATTCCGGTACTGGCGCTTTTTATATCCCTCTGTGCCTGTGGGGTAACAGGGCCTTTATTTATTCCAAACCCCCCTCCTGCCCCCCCTGCCCCTAGTCAAGCGGAGCCGAAGGGCACCCTATATCCACCCAGCAGTCCGCCCGCAAAACCAGTTGATGGTAGCAGTAAAGCAAACTGAAAAATGGAAAAGCCACTTCCGTCTCTTGTCGGTTTCTCTGAAAAAAATCACCAATGGTTTGCTGAGGGCATAAGCCTAGCAAAACTTGCACAAGATTTTTCCACCCCGCTCTATGTTTACAGCAAAGAGGCCATTTGTAGCGCCTACCGTGCCTACGACGCAGCCTGCATTCGGCCCAATGGCACGCGACGAGCGCGGATTCATTACGCCATGAAGGCTAATAGCAATTTGGCTGTTTTGGATGAGCTCAAACAACTGGGGGCCGGCTTTGACCTAGTCAGTGGCGGTGAGTTAGCTCGTGCACTTCAGATTGGTGCCGATCCAAAAAGTCTGGTTTTTGCAGGCGTTGGTAAATCATCTGCTGAGATCGAGAATGCACTGCGGGCGGGCGTTAAATGTATCAATGTCGAGTCCATATCCGAGTTACAGCGTATTAATGCAATTGCCAAAACTCTGGGATTACGAGCGCCTATTTCATTACGTGTCAATCCTGATGTCGATGCCAATACACATCCCTATATTTCAACCGGTCTTAAAGACAATAAATTTGGGATTGCTTTCCATGACGTTCTCAAGACCTATCATGAGGCTGCCCGATTGCCTCACATTGATGTGATAGGAATTGACTGTCATATTGGCTCACAAATTACTAGCGCCTCTCCCTATCTGGATGCGCTTGATAAAGTGCTTAGCCTCATCACCCAACTACAGCACGAGGGGATCACGATTCATCACCTAGATTTAGGGGGTGGATTGGGAATAGATTATGGCGGAGAGTCGCCTCCAAATATCACCGAATTTACTAATACACTGCTGGATCGAATCGAAGAACAGGGCTTTAATCACCTTGAAGTTTTGCTGGAGCCGGGCCGCTCCTTGGTGGGTAATGCGGGAGTTTTGTTGACTCAGGTGGAATACTTAAAAACAGGGATTGATAAAAACTTTTGTATTGTGAATGCGGCTATGAATGACCTGATGCGACCAGCCCTTTATGAGGCCTACCATGCCATTATCCCTGTCCAAATGAGTTCCGCCAAACCAAATCAATACGATGTGGTTGGCCCGGTTTGCGAGTCTGGCGATTGGTTAGGCAAAGATCGAACTCTTGCAGTGCATGAGGGCGATATTCTTGCGATCTTATCGGCCGGTGCGTATGGCTTCGTAATGTCCTCCAACTACAACACGCGGGGACGCGCCGCTGAAGTAATGGTAGATGGTAATCAAGCTTACCTAGTTAGGGAGCGAGAAACGTCAGAAAGTCTCTTCAACAATGAGCGCACTCTAAATCAGGCGAGCACGCTCAAGCAATACTAAAAATTAGCGCAGACCTGCCATATAGTCTGAGACTGCTTTCATTTCTGCATCGGATAATTTAGTTGCAATCGTAGTCATCTGCGCGCTATTTTTACGAGTACCTTCTCTAAATGCTACTAACTGAGAAGTAGAATAATCGGCCCACTGTCCACTTAGGCGTGGATACTGTGCGGGGATGCCGGCGCCATTGGGGCTATGGCAGCCAGCGCACGCTGGAATACCTTTTTCAGCAATGCCGCCACGATAGATCTTTTGGCCCAAGGCAATACTATCTTTGTTTTGAGCAACGCCTAGAGTGGGCTGTTGTTTGCTTAAGTACGCAGATAAGTTCAGCATATCCTGCTCAGTCAAAGTGGCCACCATTCCCATCATGATGGGATTTGCTCGTGACCCGTCTTTATAGTTTTTAAGTTGCTTTACGGTATAGGCGGTATGTTGTGCCGCTAATTTTGGCCAACTAGCAACTCCGCTATTGCCATTAGCACCATGACAACCTACGCACGCTACTACCCCGCGCTTAGGATCGCCATTGTTATAAAGTCCGTCCCCAGCCGCCAAATCCACCTTCATTGCAGCAGGGGCCGCTGGAGCAGGCGCAGCAGTCATTGCAGGTGTTGCTGGTTTAGTGGGTTCCGCTGCATTGGCAAGAGGCATAATGAGCGCCGCCAAGGCAATTAAAAATGATCGGGAGTTTAATTTGGAGATTTTGCTACTTTGACGCATTATGGTTACCTTGCTTACTTTGAGATGGGTGCAGAAGTTATCTTAATTTAATGAGATTTTACAATAGCTTCCATACTTTCATTTATGTCTAAACTTCATCAAACCCGCTTTTTTACTACCGTAAATGAACTGCACACCCTGCCTCAGGGTGATATCCTAGAAATTGCCTTTGCTGGTCGCTCAAATGCCGGAAAATCCAGTGCAATCAATGTGTTATGTAATCAAAAGCGGCTAGCTTTTGCCAGCAAAACCCCTGGGCGGACCCAGCACATAAACTATTTTGGGGTTTATGCCAAAGAAACGCTATTAGCCTATCTCGTGGATCTGCCAGGATATGGCTACGCGGCCGTGGGGGAAAGTACTCGATCTCATTGGAACGATATCCTTAGCAACTACCTTCAGAATCGCGAATCCCTGGTTGGTATGATTTTGATTGTGGATGCTCGTCGCGGCCTAACCGAGCTAGACGAACAAATGATTCGGTGGTTTAGTGTGACTCAAAAACCGATTCATATTCTTTTGAGTAAGTCTGATAAACAAACCTATTCAGAGAATCGTGATCTTTTACATAACATTACTGAACAAGTAAAACAGTTTGCTCCAGCACAAATTTCTGCCCAGTTATTTTCCAGCACAAAACGAGTGGGTCTTGAAGAAAGCGATACACTTATCCAAAGATGGCTTTTTAAAGAACCCTTTGTAAGTGAAAATACCCCTAATTAGTCTATTTCTTCTTTACGAACACTAATCATGTCTCAATACCCTGCCTATAGACCTCGTCGGATGCGTCGTGACGATTGGTCGCGTCGTTTATTTCAAGAAAATCGCCTTAGCCCAGACGACCTTATCTATCCAGTCTTCCTGCTACCCGGTAAGAACCAAACGCAAACCGTTGCCTCAATGCCTGGTATTGAACGAATGTCACTCGATCGTTTGTTTTCAGTTGCCGAGGAGTGTGTCGCTCTAGGAGTCCCGGTCATGGCCTTATTTCCGGTGATTGATGCCTCCCTTAAAACCATTGATGGTGCTGAAGCTTTTAATCCTAACGGCTTAGTGCCTACCGCGGTTACTGAACTTAAAAAACGCTTTCCTAATCTTGGGATCATGACCGATGTGGCATTAGACCCTTATACAAGTCATGGGCAAGATGGGATCTTGGATGAAAATCATCGCATCATTAATGATGAAACTGTTGCTATTTTGGTCAAGCAAGCTTTATGTCATGCACATGCAGGCGTCGATATTGTGGCCCCCTCCGACATGATGGATGGGCGTATTGGACAGATTCGTTCTGCACTTGAGAGCAATCGGTTCATTCATACGCGCATCATGGCTTACTCTGCTAAATATGCGTCTGCATTCTATGGTCCTTTTCGGGATGCGGTCGGCTCTGCTGCTAATTTAGGTAAAGCGGATAAAAAGAATTACCAGATGGATCCGGCCAATGGTGATGAGGCCATTCGTGAAGTCGGTCTTGATATTAGCGAAGGCGCCGATATGGTCATGATTAAACCAGGCATGCCTTATTTGGATATCGTCCATCGCATTAAAGAAGCATTTGGCTTCCCCACCTATGTATACCAAGTAAGCGGTGAATACGCGATGCTAAAAGCGGCTGCCAATCATGGTTGGTTAGATCACGATGCCGTCATGATGGAATCTCTGATTGGATTTAAACGTGCTGGTGCCGATGGCATCCTCAGTTATTTTGCTCTCGAAGCAAGCCGTCTGTTAAAGAAATAATCAACAGCCCTTCGAACTATTTCGTATTGAGTTCTTGCAAACGTTGGCTAAAACGTCCTGGCGGCATAAACCCTACGACCCGCAATCCTTTTTGTTCATCACCCAAACCATTAAATAAAAGAATTGCTGGTGGGCCAAAAAGACCATATTGTTTTAATAGGGCTTGAGTGGACGAATTATTCACAGTGACATCGACCTGAACCAATACAAAACGACTCATCTCTTTTGCAACTTCAGGGTTTGTAAAGGTAATGGCTTCCATTTCTTTACAGCTGATACACCAATCCGCATAGAAGTCTAACAAGACTGACTTTTTATTCTCTTGTGCTTTTTGTAAGATGCTTTGTAGTTCTTCGGGGGAGCGCACTACCTGAAAGACTAGATTTGGAGAAATTCGTTTTTCTAGGCGACTACTATTTTGTGGGTCAGTCTCACCACGAAGCATCGAAAATGCTGGCCATACGATCCATATTGCCAACAATACAAGCATCACTCCAAGGGCTCGTTGTAACCACACCATCCATGCACCAGCGCTAGGAATCACGCTTCTAGCCCCAAGAGCAATGAGCAATAGCGGTAAGCCCATACCCAGTGCCATTACAAATAATAATGCTCCGCCCAGCACCATGGAACCGGTTTGTGCCACAAAACCCAAAACGCTTGCCAGTGGGGCGGTAATGCATGGGCTTGCCACCAAGGTTGAAATTGCACCCAGTGCAAATGCTCCAAAAAGACTGCCGCCCTTCTGTCTGCCGGCCATTTGGTCTACTTTATTTTGCCAAGCTTGCGGCATCCTCAGTTCATAAAAACCAAATAAGCTTCCAGCTAAACAAAGTAATAGCCCTGAAAAAATTATTAACGCAATTGGACTCTGAAGCGCCCGCTGCACACCACTCCCCAAGGCTGCAGTCAATATACCTGCTAAGGCATACAGCAAAGCCATCCCAAGGATATATGCCAAGGCTAAGTATGCCGAGCGAACTTTGCCAATCGGCAGATCGCCCTGTTTACCCAAGACGATGCTACTTAAGATAGGCAGCATGGGTAATACGCAGGGAGTAAATGCCAACGCTACTCCTAAAAGTAAAAAGCCTAGAAGTAAGTAAGCTAAATCTGCATTTTCTAAATACGACTTAATTGAGCCAATGTCATCTCGCCCACTCCAAAGCCCAGCCAAACTCATACTCTGGGTATTTGCACTCCCTGTACTTGGCCTTAAATCCGCATCAGGTATCGGCGCTACCTTTACTCCTGGAGCGGCAAGGAAATACTGGTAGGTCATCGGTGGATAGCAAATACCCCCATCAGCGCATCCCTGTAAATCAAGTTCTAAACGAATACCTTGTTCGGCCTTTTGTAAAAAAGGGATTGTGACTGAAAATGGGTTTGGATAAATCTCCATTTTTTTACCAAAAGTCTCATCAAACTTCTCAATACCACGGGGTAACTGAATATTCTTTGTATTAATTTGTCGATCATTGATAAAAAGTCGATATTGAAGGGACTCTTGATAGATGTAATAGCCCTTAACAGGACGATAATCAATCAACAACTCAGTCGAATCGGCTGCCCATGTTGCCTCAACCACAAATGCCTGTTCGGGCGGCAAGAACTCTTTAGCAGAAAGAGTGCTGATCAAAAGCCCAATACCAATGATCGGAATACAAATATTCAGAAAAATTCTTTTGATTAGGCTCACTTAAGCTCCTTCGACACCCAAGCGCCATACGCTTGTGAGTACTGGCTTGGACTTAAGGCAATTATCTCTGGAAGGTCGTATGGGTGGTGCTCCACAATGTAACTTTCTAATGCTGGCCAACTTGTCTCGCTTGTCTTGGCACTTAAAAGAACTTCCGTTTCTTCACAGATTTGATCGTCCCAGCGATAAATCGAATACACGCCCTCCTGGATTTGTATACAAGCCGCTAAACGATGATCAAGTAAGCTGCGGCCTAATGTCTTGGCCTCTTGAATATTTGGGAGGGTGGTGATCACGATCAAAATGGGATTCATATTGATTTGATTGCTTGAGCTAATTTTTAGATCCAATAAAAAAGCCAGGCAAAAGCCTGGCTTTACTATACCCGATGCATACTTATGCTGCCGCTGTCTCTTGGGCAGTCTCTTCCACTGCTGGACGATCAACTAATTCAACCAAAGCCATTGGCGCATTATCACCATGACGGAATCCAAACTTCAGGATTCGCAAATAACCGCCTGGGCGAGCCGCATACCGCGGGCCTAATTCTGAAAATAATTTAGCCACCATCTCACGATCGCGCAAGCGATCAAATGCAAGGCGACGATTAGCCAAATTATCTTTCTTACCCAAGGTGATTAAGGGCTCAACCACCATCCGCAGCTCTTTGGCTTTTGGCAGGGTTGTTTTAATCACTTCATGCTCGATTAAAGAATTTGACATATTGCGCAACATCGCCAAACGATGCGATGAAGTGCGGTTTAGTTTGCGTAAGCCATTACCATGACGCATGATGCTTCCTTTCTAATTATTGCCCGATCGTAGCTGGAGGCCAGCTATCGAGTTTCATACCAAGGCTCAAGCCACGGGCTGCTAATACATCTTTAATCTCATTAAGAGACTTGCGGCCTAAATTAGGCGTCTTCAAAAGTTCATTTTCAGTACGCTGGATTAAATCACCAATGTAATAAATATTTTCTGCTTTTAAGCAATTTGCAGAACGAACTGTTAATTCAAGATCATCGACTGGTCTCATTAATAATGGATCTACCATCGCTGAGCGACTTGGTGCTAGATCACCAGCAACTTGACTGCTTTCCAAGGCAGCAAATACGACCAACTGGTCTACCAAGATACTGGCTGCTTGGCGAATGGACTCCTCTGGAGAAATCACGCCATTGGTTTCAATCGTCATGACCAAACGATCTAAATCGGTACGCTGTTCAACACGTGCAGATTCAACAGCATAGCTAACGCGGCTCACAGGACTAAACGAAGCATCTAATACGATGCGACCAATTAGTTTAGTTACCTCGTCTTGATATTGGCGCATATTGCCTGGAACATAACCGCGACCCTTTTCAACCTTGATCTGCATATCTAGCTTGCCACCGGCTGAGAGATGTGCAATCACATGCTCAGGATTAATGATTTCTACATCATGGGGCAAATCGATATCCTTGGCACAAACAACACCTGGACCTTCTTTGCGAAGATTGATGGTTACCTCATCGCGGGATTGAAGTTTAAATACCACGCCCTTGAGATTTAACAAAAGATTAACGACATCTTCTTGAACACCATCCAAGGTGGAATACTCATGCACAACTCCGCCGATCGCTACTTCGGTTGGCGCAAAGCCAACCATAGACGACAGCAATACACGGCGCAATGCGTTACCTAAAGTATGGCCATAGCCACGCTCAAACGGCTCCATGACAACTTTGGCCTGATTAGCAGCAAGTGCTTCAACAGAAATGATTTTTGGTTTAAGCAAATTTGTTTGCATAGATATCTTTTCCTTAAGAGGTGCTGAATTAGCGTGAATACAATTCGACGATTAAACTTTCGTTAATATCGCCGCTAATTTCATCGCGATCTGGAACTTGTTTAAAGGTTCCTTCTAGTTTTGCAGCATCAACACTTACCCAATTGATAGCGCCCACCTGTTGTGCAAGGTTGAGAGACTCTTGGATACGAGTCTGCTTTTTAGCCTTTTCACGAATAGCAATCACATCACCTGCACGCACTTGCATAGAGGGGATATTGACGACGCTACCATTCACAGTAATTGCTGCATGCGAAACCAACTGACGTGCCTCTGCACGGGTAGAACCAAATCCCATCCGATAAACAACATTATCCAGACGAGACTCGAGTAATTGCAATAAGGTTTCACCGGTATTGCCTTTGCGACGCTCTGCTTCTGCAAAATATCGACGGAACTGGCGCTCAAGAACACCATAAATACGCTTTACCTTTTGCTTTTCACGCAATTGGTTACCAAAATCAGAAGTACGCGAACCCGAAGTGCGTCCATGCTGACCTGGTTTGCTGTCTAATTTGCACTTGTCTGACAAGGCACGACGAGCGCTCTTTAAAAATAAGTCGGTACCTTCCCGACGGGATAATTTAGCCTTAGGGCCTAAGTAACGTGCCACGATTCCTTCCTTTCTATGCCACAGTCTTGCAACCGTGGTGAGTTCGCTTTTACTTCAAACGAACGGTGGGCTTATTAAACAATGACTGGGAAATCCAGCCGCTTTGCACTACTAAAACTTATTAAATACGACGACGCTTTGGTGGGCGGCAACCGTTATGAGGCACAGGAGTAACGTCCTGAATCTCTACAATTTTGATACCCAAAGAGTTCAATGCCCGAACTGCCGATTCGCGTCCTGGGCCTGGGCCTTTAATCTGCACTTCTAAATTTTTAATACCGCACTCGATTGCTGCCTTACCAGCCACCTCGGCGGCAACCTGAGCTGCAAAAGGAGTGGACTTGCGTGATCCTTTGAACCCTTGACCGCCTGAAGTCGCCCAAGATAGTGCATTTCCTTGACGATCCGTGATAGTAATGATGGTGTTATTAAAGGATGCATGAACATGAGCGATACCGTCAGCCACGTTCTTTTTAACTTTCTTACGAGCCCGTTGTGCGCTTGTATTAGCAGTTGTTTGTTGTTGTGCTTTTGCCATTTTTTATCCCTTCTTCAATGCTACGCCGGCCTTACGTGGGCCTTTACGAGTACGTGCATTTGTTTTAGTGCGTTGGCCACGAACTGGCAAACCCTTACGATGACGAATACCGCGATAGCAGGCCAAATCCATCAGGCGTTTGATATTCATGGTTACTTCGCGACGTAAATCACCCTCGGTGGTCCGTTTACCGACCTCATCACGCAACTTTTCTAACTCTGCGTCCGTTAGATCTTTTACTTTTTTATCAATAGCAACACCTGCGCTATCGCAGATTTTCAATGCTTGCGTTTTACCAATACCAAAAATCGCCGTTAAGCCGATTACGGTATGTTGATGATTTGGGATATTGACCCCAGCGATACGTGCCATATAAATTCCTCTACTTAACCGAATTAACCTTGACGCTGCTTATGACGTGGATCAGACGAGCAGATCACACGCACTACGCGCTTGCGTTTAATAATTTTGCAATTTCTACAAATTGTTTTAACGGATGCCAATACTTTCATCATTCACCTCTTTAATAATTACTTTGCACGGAAGATAATTCTTGCGCGCGTTAAATCGTATGGGGTCATTTCCACGGTTACCTTATCTCCTGGCAAGATCCGTATGTAATGCATGCGCATCTTCCCAGAAATATGACCTAAAACTACATGCCCATTCTCTAACTTCACCCTAAACATGGCATTCGGTAAGTTTTCTACAATCTCACCCGCCATCTGAATCACATCGTCTTTAGGCATAGTTAAAGTGTGGGCCCCATCTTAAAGTTAGCCTTCTTCATCAGAGAGCCGTACTGTTGCTGCATCACAAACGATTGCACCTGAGCCATAAAGTCCATTGCAACCACCACAATAATTAATAGCGATGTACCACCAAAGTAAAACGGAACGTTGTACTTCAATACCAAGAATTCAGGTAACAAGCAGACTAAAACCATATAAATAGCACCGGCCAAGGTGAGGCGCACTAATATCTTGTCAATGTAGCGCGCAGTTTGATCGCCGGGACGAATGCCGGGCACAAAGGCGCCACTCTTTTTAAGATTATCGGCTGTATCACGACTATTAAAGACTAAGGCGGTATAGAAAAAACAGAAGAAAATAATCGCTGCTGCATACAAAATAATATAAACAGG
>DBCI01000046.1:16799-19308 GCA_002292975.1 Polynucleobacter sp. UBA962
ATTGGTAGGCTCGCCGGCTGTAAACCAGCCAGCAATGGTGGCGGGAAACAAAATAATGGAGGATGCAAAAATGGGAGGGATCACACCGGCCATATTTAACTTCAGCGGCAGATGTGACGATTGCCCACCGTAAATTTTATTGCCCACTTGACGCTTGGCATAGTTAACCAATATACGGCGCTGACCGCGTTCTACAAACACCACAAAATAGGTTACTGCGATCACGATGACAACAATCAAGATTGCGGAAAGAATATTCATAGAGCCGGTGCGAACTAGCTCTAATAAACTTGCTAAAGCGCTAGGTAAGCCGGAGACGATTCCACCAAAAATAATGATGGAAATACCATTTCCCAAGCCTCGTTCCGTAATTTGCTCACCAAGCCACATTAAAAACATAGTGCCAGTTACTAAAGTAACAACGGTATTAAATTGGAACATTGCGCCGGGATTAACAACTAGACCTGGCTGTGACTCAAGAGCTATTGAGATTCCGATCGCCTGAAAGGTTGCTAAAAATACGGTTGCATAGCGCGTGTACTGAGTAATCTTGCGCTGCCCTGCTTGACCCTCTTTTTTCATAGCCTCTAACGAAGGGAGAACAATCGTCATTAATTGCATGATGATCGAGGCAGAAATATAAGGCATGATGCCAAGCGCAAAAACGGTGAAACGCGATAAAGCCCCACCCGAGAACAAATTGAACATTCCTAAAATGCCATCTTTTTGCTCTGTAAAGAGCTTGGCTAACTGGTCAGGATCAATTCCAGGAACAGGAATGTGTGCGCCGATTCGAAAGACGACCAAAGCCAGCACCAAGAAAATAAGACGGCGACGTAAGTCACCGAATTTATTTCCGGACGGTGTCAGGCTAGAGGCGTTAGAAGAACCGAGGGCCATAAATCCTTAAACGTGCTCGAGAACCTTGCCGCCGGCTGCTTCAATTGCTGCCTTTGCGCCTGCGCTTGCAGTGAGCCCCTTAAGGGTAACTGCTCGTTTAATTTCGCCAGTTTTAATGACTTTCACAGCATTAATCTGCTCACCAGCAAGGCCATGCTGTTTTAATGCAGGCAGATCAACCTCTGCTAAGCCAATACGCTCTAAGTCTGCAAGCGTTACTTGACCAACATGACGACGGGTTAATGAGATAAAACCGCGCTTTGGAAGGCGACGATACATTGGCATCTGTCCACCCTCAAAACCAACTTTATGAAATCCGCCAGAACGTGACTTTTGACCTTTGTGTCCACGGCCAGCAGTTTTGCCCAGCCCAGAACCAATGCCCCGTCCGACACGACGGCGTGGACGCTTTGAACCAGCAGCAGGTTTAATAGTATTTAATTGCATCGATTTACCCGATCACTTTCACAAGGTAAGAGACTTTATTAATCATTCCCCGAACTGCAGGACTATCCTGCAACTCAGATACGGAGTTAAGACGGCCAAGGCCTAAACCACGAACTGTTGCACGATGGCTTTCACGAGTACCGATTAAGCTACGAACTAGTTGAACCTTGACTATTGAATTGGATTGCGTATTTGCCATGATTTACTTTCTATTGCTCATTAGCCCAAAATTTCTTCAACGGATTTACCACGCTTGGCGGCAATTTCTGCTGGCGTGCTCATCTTGCTAAGACCATCTAAGGTTGCACGAACCATGTTGTAGGGATTGGTAGACCCAATCGACTTTGCAACTACATTGGTTACGCCCATTACATCAAAAATAGCGCGCATCGGACCACCGGCGATCACTCCTGTACCCTCTTTTGCTGGGGAGATTAATACGCGGGATGCACCATGTTGGCCAATGACAGAATGTTGCAAGGTTCCTTTGCGCAATGACACCTTAATCATTTTGCGACGCGCCTCATCCATTGCTTTTTGCACGGCGACAGGCACTTCTTTGGATTTGCCCTTACCCATGCCAATACGGCCATCGCCATCGCCAACCACTGTTAAAGCCGCGAAGCCAAGAATACGGCCGCCCTTAACAACCTTGGTAACACGATTGACCGCAATCATCTTCTCGCGAAGACCATCATCGCGCTCTTCTGACTGTATTTTGGTTTGCATTTTTGCCATGATTTTTCCTAAACCGTTTTCTTAGAACTTCAGGCCGGCTTCACGCGCGGCTTCAGCAAGTGCTTTAATACGACCGTGATAACGATGACCTGCTCGATCAAAGGCAACACTCTCAATTCCTGCCTTCTTGGCGCGTTCAGCGATGAGCTTGCCAACTTTTTGAGCTGCTTCACTATTGCCGCCATTCTTTACAGAAGTGCGCAGATCTTTTTCCATAGTGGACGCTGCTGCTATCACTTTGTTTCCACATGGGCTATAGACCTGAGCAGAAATATGGCAATTGCTACGAATCACGGTTAAGCGATGAGCCAATAACTCAGCAATCTTGATGCGAGTCTGGCGAGCGCGTCTTTGTCTTGTTTCGTTTTTATTCATATCGAATCTCGGCTTTACTTAATTACTTCTTCTTGGTTTCTTTAAGGTG
>DBCI01000046.1:19383-25035 GCA_002292975.1 Polynucleobacter sp. UBA962
ACTTCAGCGGCTACCTGGCCAACTTGTTGCTTATTGGCTCCCTTAATAATGATTTCAGTTTGCGATGGGGTTTCTGCTTTTACACCGGCAGGCAAAGCATGATTAATTTCATGTGAGAACCCTAATTGCAATTTCAAGGTATTACCTTGAGCTTGAGCGCGATAACCTACGCCCACTAAACTTAATTTACGCTCAAATCCCTTGGTTACGCCAACGACCATGTTATTTACTAGGGCGCGTGTTGTTCCAGAAAGAGCATCGGATTCTGGTGTGATCTCTTTGATAGCAACTGTAATCACGCCATCTTTATGTTCAAGGCCAATGCTGGGATGAAGGTTATGAGTCAAGGTGCCCAAAGGCCCTTTGACGGTTAATAATGCGTTCACAATGCTGATCTCAGCACCTTTTGGAACAGCAATGGGAGACTTACCAACTCGTGACATTGTTCTCTCCTTAAGCCACGTAGCAGATAACTTCGCCGCCTACGCCAGAAGCGCGTGCTTTACGATCAGTCATCAAGCCCTGTGGTGTAGAAATAATCGCAACGCCCAAGCCATTCATCACTTCTGGAATGTCATGACGCCCCTTGTAAATGCGCAAGCTAGGTGTTGAAACCCGCTCAATACGCTCAATCACAGGGCGGCCAGCGTAGTATTTAAGATCAATCTTTAATACTGGCTTAGCTGCTTCACCGGTAATTTCAAAACCATCGATATAGCCTTCTTCTTTCAAGACTTTGGCGATGGCAACTTTTAATTTGGATGACGGCATATTGACCAAGGTTTTCTGCACCGCTTGCGCATTGCGAATTCTGGTCAACATGTCGGCGATTGGATCGCTAATACTCATGGATTCTCCTAAATACTTTCGCCGCTTACCAGCTGGCCTTGGTTAAACCGGGGATCTCGCCACGGAAGGCGATCTCACGAATCTTGCCGCGTGCCAAACCAAATTTGCGGAAGGTGCCACGTGGACGGCCAGTTAAAGAACAACGGTTACGTTGACGAATGGGACTTGCATTACGAGGAAGTGCTTGTAACTTTAAGCGAGCTTCATAGCGCTCTTCGTCGCTTCTTGAGCTATCGTCGATCACTGCTTTGAGTTCAGCGCGCTTAGCAGCGTACTTTGCAACCAATTTAGCGCGCTTCTTTTCGCGCTCAATTAAAGATAGTTTTGCCACGTTAGCCTCTTAATTGCGGAATGGAAATTTAAACGCCGCCAGCAATGCTTTTGCTTCTTCATCTGACTTTGCGGTTGTTGTAATACTGATATTGAGGCCGCGGAGTGCATCAATCTTGTCGTACTCAATCTCAGGGAAAATAATTTGCTCTTTAACGCCAATGTTGTAATTGCCGCGACCATCAAATGCCTTACCAGAAATCCCGCGGAAGTCGCGGACTCGTGGTAAAGAAACCGTAATAAAACGATCGAGGAACTCATACATGCGTGTACCCCGTAATGTCACCATGGTACCGATGGGATAGCCTTGACGGATCTTAAAGCCAGCAATTGCTTTACGTGCCTTGGTTACCACGGGCTTCTGTCCTGCAACTTTTGTTAGGTCCCCAACGGCATGCTCAATGACTTTTTTATCATTGACGGCCTCACCCAAACCCATATTGAGGGTAATTTTGGTAATGCGTGGAACTTCCATCACAGATTTATAGCCAAACTGTTTCATTAAGTTGGCAACAACGGTATTTTTGTAATGCTCTTGTAAACGAGTGCTCATAGTATCTCCGAACCTTATGCGCTAAGTGTGGCGCCAGTGGTTTTTAAAAAACGCACCTTTTTGCCATCAACCAACTTAATGCCCACACGCGATGGCTTACCATTTGCATCGATTAATGCAATATTAGACGCATGAATTGGCATCGTTTTGTCAACGGTGCCACCAGTAGTGCCCTCATTGGGATTTGGTTTCACATTTTTTTTGTAAATGTTAACGCCTTCCACGACAAACTTATTTTCAAGAATGCCGGTGATGGTGCCTTTTTTACCTTTGTCTCGTCCGGTTAGGACAATAACGGAATCGCCTTTACGAATCTTTTTCATAGTTGCCTCTTTAAATAACTTCGGGCGCGAGAGAAACAATCTTCATGAAACGCTCAGTACGCAACTCGCGCGTGACCGGCCCAAAGATACGGGTACCGATTGGCTCAAGTTTTGCGTTTAGCAATACTGCGGCGTTTTCATCGAATTTAATTAGGGAGCCGTCAGGACGACGTACACCTTTAGCAGTTCGGACAACCACTGCGTTATAGATATCACCTTTTTTTACACGACCACGCGGAGCGGCAGCTTTAACGCTAACCTTAATGACATCACCAATACTGGCATAACGACGCTTAGAGCCGCCCAATACCTTGATGCACAATACTTCGCTGGCGCCTGTGTTGTCGGCGACCTGCAACCTGCTTTCAGTCTGAATCATTTTGTCTAATCCCCAACTTGCACGCTTTACACGCCAGTCTTGGTTCCGTCTATGAGCCTTAAGCGTTACCGCAAAGGACTCGGATTTAATAAAAATTACTTATAAATCAACTACTTAATTAACTTAATGCGATTGATATAGGCTTAATTTAGATAAAGCCAAACCACAGAAAGCCTATGATTCTACTACGAAAATCGTGGTTTTAACAAGTTGCGTTAACACCAAACAACTAAATACCCTTCGAAGACTCTACTAGACGGGTCACCACCCAAGCCTTAGTCTTGGCGATTGGTCTACCTTCTGTAATTTCTACGGTATCGCCCATCTTGTACTGATTGCTTTCATCATGAGCATGATATTTCTTAGATTTACCCACGTATTTACCAATTACAGGGTGTTTAACCTGGCGCTCAACCTGAACTGTGACCGTCTTTTGCATTTTGTCACTTACCACACGACCGATTAGGGTGCGGCGAAGAGGTTTGGAGATTTCTGTCATATCTCGTTCCTATTTATTTCTGTATTGTCTTTTGGGTAATGAAAGTTTTAACGCGAGCAATATCACGCTTAACCCGACCCAATTGACTGGTGTTTTGAAGTTGCTGGGTAGCTTTTTGCATACGCAATTTAAAATGCGTCTTCAAGAGTTCTGACAACTCTTGATTGAGTCCACCCAAATCTTTTGCTTGTAGTTCTTTTGTTTTCATCATTGTTCCCTAATTAAGCGCCAATTTGACGAATCACAAAGGTTGTTTGAATCGGCAATTTAGAGGCGGCTAAGCGGAAAGCTTCGCGTGCCAAAGCTTCATCGACGCCATCCATCTCATACAAAACCTTGCCCGGCTGAATTTCAGCTACGTAGTACTCGGGGTTACCTTTACCATTACCCATACGTACTTCTGCAGGTTTTTGCGAGATTGGCTTATCCGGAAATATCCGAATCCAAATACGGCCGCCACGTTTAATGTGACGTGTCATTGCACGACGCGCAGATTCAATTTGGCGAGCAGTTAAACGACCCCGCCCAACCGCCTTCAATCCAAAATCGCCAAAGGACACCGAGCTACCACGCGTAGCAACTCCAGTGTTACGGCCTTTTTGTTCTTTACGGTATTTACGACGCTTAGGTTGCAGCATGCTTACTCTCCTGCCTTTTTCGTTTCTGTACTAGCGGCAACTTTACGTACACGCTTTACTGCGGGCTTGATTGCTGGCTTATCTTCTGGCGCTTTAGCTGCGGAGTCAGCGCTTGCAACTCGACGGGCTGTCTTCGCTGGAGCACGACGGTTTTTCTTATCATCACCTGCAGGAACTTCAGCTGGGGTATTTTGTGCAATTTGTGCATCCGCACCACGACCTAAAGTATCGCCTTTATAAACCCAAACTTTGACTCCGATAATGCCGTATGTTGTTTCTGCCTCGGATGTTGCGTAATCGATATCAGCCTTTAAGGTATGCAGCGGAACGCGGCCCTCGCGATACCATTCACGTCGCGCAATTTCAGCACCATTCAAACGACCCGATGACATAATTTTGATACCTTGCGCACCAAGACGCATTGCACTTTGCATCGCGCGCTTCATGGCGCGACGGAACATGATGCGTTTTTCTAACTGCTGTGTAATTGAGTCCGCAATTAACTGAGCATCCACTTCTGGTTTACGAATTTCTTCAATGTTGACATGCACCGGAACGCCCATACGCTTTTGTAATTCCTTACGAAGAACTTCAATATCCTCGCCTTTTTTACCAATCACAACACCAGGACGCGAACTAAAAATAGTAATACGAGCATTCTTTGCTGGACGCTCGATTAACACCTTGCTTACAGATGCATTCTTTAGCTTCTTCTTTAAGTAGTTGCGAACCTCAACATCCTCTTTGAGCATGTTGGCAAAATCATTGTTATTGGCATACCAACGTGAGGTCCAGTTACGGCTTACCGATAAACGAAACCCAGTTGGATTAATTTTTTGGCCCATGTCTTTCCTTAATTACTCAAAGTCACACTAATGTGACAGCTTTGTTTTTCGATGCGATTACCACGACCTTTGGCGCGCGCAGTAAAACGCTTTAATGAAGTCGCTTTATCCACAATCACAGCAGATACTTTGAGCTCATCAATATCCGCTCCCTTGTTATGTTCAGCGTTTGCAATCGCTGACTCCACTACTTTTTTCATAATGAAGGCAGCTTTTTTAGGGCTGAAATTCAGAATGTTCATCGCGCGTGAAATTGGCAGACCACGAATTTGGTCTGCGACCAGTCGTGTCTTTTGTGCAGAAATTCGCGCGCCGCGGTGAATAGCTTTAACTTCCATCATCATCCCCTTACTTCTTCACTACTTTCTTATCGGCAGAGTGTCCTTTGAACGTACGTGTCAAAGCGAACTCACCAAGCTTATGGCCGACCATGTTTTCAGAAACATAAACTGGAACATGTTGCTTACCGTTATGAACGGCAATGGTTAATCCAATGAAGTCAGGAAGAATGGTCGAACGTCTTGACCAAGTCTTAATGGGCTTCTTATCTTTATTAGCTTGTGCAGTCTCAACCTTTTTTACAAGGCTGGCATCACAAAATGGACCTTTTTTAGCAGAACGGGTCATCTCTCTATTCCTTATCGATTAACGCTTCTGACGACGTTGAACAATCATGGTCGTCGTGCGCTTATTACGGCGTGTGCGATATCCCTTGGTTGGTGTGCCCCATGGAGAAACTGGAACACGACCTTCTCCGGTCTTACCTTCACCACCACCGTGTGGGTGATCTACTGGGTTCATGGCAACACCACGAACCGTTGGACGAATTCCGCGCCAACGGGTTGCTCCCGCTTTGCCGATCTGCCGCAGACTATGTTCCTCATTGCCAACTTCACCAATGGTAGCGCGGCACTCAATCAATATGCGGCGTACTTCACCAGAACGAAGTCGAACCTGACCATAAACACCCTCGCGCGCCAATAAGACTGCAGAGCTTCCAGCTGATCGAGCAATTTGTGCACCCTTACCAGGCAACATCTCTACGCAGTGAATCGTGCTTCCAATTGGAATATTGCGGATGGGTAAATTATTACCGGCTTTGATAGGAGCTTCCGCACCATTCATAATTTGTTGTCCAACAGTCATGCCTTTGGATGCGATGATGTAACGACGCTCACCATCTGCAAAAATCAAGAGCGCAATATTGGCGCTGCGATTTGGGTCGTACTCTAAGCG
>DBCI01000046.1:25097-27491 GCA_002292975.1 Polynucleobacter sp. UBA962
ATGCTTATGTCCGCCGCCCTTATGACGAGTAGTGATGTGACCATTGTTATTGCGTCCTGCTTTTTGGAACTGTGGCTCAACGAGAGCAGCAAAAGGTTTTCCTTTATGCAGATCTGGGTTGACCACCTTCACCATAGAACGACGACCTGGTGAGGTCGGTTTTGTTTTCATAAGCGGCATAATTAATTTGCCTCCGCTTCAAAGTTAATTTCTTGTCCTGGCTTCAAGTTGACATATGCTTTCTTAGCATGATCACGCCGCCCTTCAAAACGGCCAAAACGCTTAGGTTTGCCTTTTTGATTAACGATCTGCACGGAGTCAACCTGAACTTTGAAAAGCAATTCGACTGCTTGCTTCACATCGAGCTTGTTGGCATCCCGCGCTACTTGAAAGACAACCTGTTCATTCTTTTCTGCAACCATAGTGGCTTTTTCAGAAACTACGGGGCCTAGCAAAATTTGCATCAGACGATGATCATTTTTACGAGTTTGGCTCATTTCAGCAACTCCTCCATTTTGGCGATCGCTGCTTTGCTCACCAATACTTTTTGAAACTGAACTAATGACAACGGATCGGCATGTTGTGTCTCAACAATTGCAATCTTATGCAGATTACGAGAGGCCAAATACAAGTTCTCGCTTACCTCATCCAGAATAATTAGCACTGACTCTAAGCCCATGCTTTTTACCTTCTCGGCCAATAACTTCGTTTTGGGGGCATCTAGGCTGAACTGATCAACCACATTGAGGCGTCCTTCACGCGCTAACTGGGAAAGAATAGATCGCATACCAGCGCGATACATTTTCTTATTTACTTTGTGCGTGAAATTCTCTTCGGGCGAATTAGGGAATATGCGACCACCTCCACGCCAGAGTGGTGAAGACGTCATACCAGCACGAGCGCGACCAGTACCTTTTTGGCGCCATGGCTTTTTGGTGCTGTGCTTAACTTGTTCACGATCTTTTTGAGCACGATTGCCGCTTCTGGCATTAGCTTGATACGCAACAACGACCTGATGAACTAAGGCTTCGTTGTACTCGCGCTCAAACACTTCTGGAGATGCTTGCACACCTGCGCCGAGCTGACCATTATCTTGGAGAAGTTTAATTTCCATCATTCCCCTCCTTATTTAGTTGCCGCAGCTTTAACGGCTGGGGTAACAATAACTTTTCCACCAGGGGCGCCTGGAACAGCGCCCTTGACCATAATTAAATTGCGCTCGGCATCTACACGAGCAATCACCAAGTTTTGTACTGTACGTGTGACATCACCCAAATGACCTGTCATGCGCTTCCCAGGGAATACGCGGCCTGGATCTTGAGCCATACCAATCGAGCCTGGAACATTATGTGAACGGGAATTACCATGGCTAGCACGGCCGGAAGCAAAGTGATAGCGTTTGATGGTGCCCGCATAACCTTTACCAATCGATACACCTTGCACGTCAACTTTTTGACCTGCTGTGAAAACATCCACGCCAACAACTTGGCCTGGTTTCATTTCAGCAAGCTTTTCAGATTCAACGCGAAACTCATTAAGGGCATTACCAGCCATCACACCTGCTTTTGCAAAATGTCCAGCCATTGCTTTGGTAACGCGACTAGCGCGACGAGTGCCGTGAGCCAACTGAACAGCGTCGTAGCCATCCGTTGCCTGGGTTTTTACTTGAGCAACCCGGTTATCGCTCACATCGATTACGGTGACAGGGATAGCCTCCCCTTCATCCGTAAAAAGACGGGTCATGCCGACCTTACGGCCGATCAAGCCTAAGCTCATATTCTTACTCCAACGCCGACTACGATTGGCCGGCAGAAATTTAATTTAAACTCGGTTTATATAAAAATGATATATAAATCAAGCACTTAATAATTAGTTACTACAACATTAACTGCTTAAAACTACGAAAAGCCTTCAATTCTAGCCTAAAAAAGCAAAACAAACAATCTTAAGCCTAAAACTTCTTACTGAAGCTTAATTTCAACGTCAACACCAGCAGGCAAATCTAACTTCATCAAGGCATCTACTGTTTTCTCAGTCGGATCAACAATATCCATTAAACGCAAATGAGTCCGAATCTCCATTTGGTCACGCGAGGTCTTGTTTACGTGCGGAGAACGTAATAGGTCAAAGCGCTCAATGCGAGTGGGCAAGGGAATAGGACCCTTTACAACGGCTCCGGTTCGCTTAGCGGTATCAACAATCTCAGCAGCAGACTGATCAATTAAGCGATAGTCAAAAGCTTTTAAACGAATTCTAATTTTTTGATTTTGCATACTATTTCCAAAGAGCAATGCGGTGCTGCCGCGTTAATCATTACATCTAAAGAACAAGGGAATGCTTGCAGCACAAACATTCCCGTTAGCAAAACTATTACGCCAAAATCTTCGCAACGAC
>DBCI01000092.1:0-2149 GCA_002292975.1 Polynucleobacter sp. UBA962
CTCTGGAGCAATCAAAAACTTTGTTTCAGGCTATTCCTCTATGCAAGTACCAAACCTTTGGGATCGATCCGCTGAGATTCGTGCGCAACTGAGTTAATGCAATTTAACGTGTGGTTCTGTGCGACGCGTAATCATCCGCGCCAGAGTATCAAGACTAACCTTTGCCCAGCCATGCAACGCTAGTTCGTGCATCTTATATAAAGAGAGATACATTAGCTTAGCAAAGCTACCCTCAATCATGAGGTTGCCGCCAATGAGACCGCCCATCATACTGCCCACGGTACTGTATTTACCGAGTGACACGAGAGAACCAAAATCGCGATAGCGATAAATCTTCAGCGCTTTATTGGCCATGCGTAACTGAATTTGTTTAAAGAGATGCGAGGCCTGTTGATGAGCAGCTTGAGCACGGGGTGGCACAAAACCACCCTTCCCATCATTGGCCTCAGGCCATGGGCACGCAGCGCAATCTCCCATGGCAAAAATATTAGGGTCCCTACTGGTTTGCAAGGTTGGCAAAACCACTAGCTGATTAATACGGTTGGTTTCTAAACCCGCAATATCTTTTAAGAAATCCGGGGCCTTCACACCCGCGGCCCACACAATTAACTCAGCAGGTAAGCTGCTGCCATCTGCAAAGTGGACTTCATTAGGCACAACCTCAGCAACTTTCTTATTCGTAATGACCTCAACACCCATGCGCTCTAGCAATGCCGTAGTAGCAAGCGATAGACGTAGCGGTAAGGCTGGGAGAATACGCGGAGCTGCCTCAATCACACTCACTTTTAGATCTTTATTGGGGTCCACGCGGTCTAAGCCATATGAAACCACCTCACGCGTCGTGCGATATAACTCCGCAGCGAGCTCTACTCCAGTTGCTCCGGCACCAATAATGGCAACATGCAATTGATCTGGTGTTAAGGGACTCGTTTGTGCCTGCGCCCGAATAATGGCGTTGAGCATTTTGGTATGAAAGTGCTTCGCATCATCTTGAGATTCCAAACGCAGAGCAAATTGCTCTACACCGGGCGTCGCAAAGTCATTACTCAGACTACCAATTGAAAGAATCAATGTGTCGTACGGGACGGAACGTTGTGGCGTAATCTCAATTCCCTGATCATCACAATAAGGAGCGACCAACACCTCTTGACGCTCACGATCAAGACCAATCATCTCGCCAATCCGGTATGTGAAATGGTGCCAATGGGCTTGAGCGATATAGTCCACTTCATGATCACCCAGATCCATGCTACCCGCAGCAATCTCATGCAGTTTTGGTTTCCAAATGTGGGTTCGATTCTTATCAATCAGCGTAATCGATAGTTCTCCTGTTCGTCCTTTGCGCGGGCCATAACGATCACCCAAGCGAGTTGCTAACTCTAGACCACCAGCACCGCCACCCACAATCACTATTCGATGCATAAATCTACTTTCTTCTTCTTATTTATTTGAGGAGTAAGCGTTATTGTGCAGTCCAACCACCATCCATATTCCAGGCAGCGCCTCTCACTTCAGAGGCATCCGGTCCGCATAAAAAGACTGCGAGAGCGGCTAATTGTTCTGGTTTAACAAACTCGCCAGATGGCTGTTTCTCAGAAACCAAGGCATGCTTTGCGGCGTCATTAGAAATTCCTTCACGTTCGGCACGAGCATCCACCTGCTTTTGTACTAATGGTGTCAATACCCATCCTGGACAAATCGCATTACAGGTCACGCCGGTGTTAGCGGTTTCTAATGCGACCACTTTGGTTAAGCCAATGATGCCGTGCTTCGCTGCCACATAAGCAGCCTTTTGCATGGAGGCTACCAAGCCGTGGACCGAGGCAATATTAATGATCCGTCCCCAATTGCGTTGTTTCATTCCGGGGAGTGCTAAACGCGTAGCATGAAATGCTGAACTTAAATTAATCGCAATCACCGCATCCCAGCGATCGATGGGAAAATCTTCCACATTGGCAACATGCTGAATGCCCGCATTGTTTACCAACACATCAATCGAGCCAAAGCGCTTCTCGGTCGCAGTAATCATTTGAGCAATCTCATCGGGCTTACTCATGTCGGCGCCGTGATAATCCACCGCAACTCCATAGGCCTTCACCGCAGCAATAGCAGCCTCTTTATCACCAAAACCGTTCATCATCACATTGGC
>DBCI01000092.1:2278-2688 GCA_002292975.1 Polynucleobacter sp. UBA962
AAACTAACATCATATTCTTATAGGCCAATAAGCTTTCCAATCCCCTCCCAAAACTCTTTCGGTATCTCCGTGAGAAGCCACGTTAGGGTGATGTAGCGCAGTAGTTTGCCAATCGCCATAAAAATCAAGCATTGCAGCCAATTAAAGCGGAGCCAGCCGGCAACTAGGCACAGAGGGTCGCCTATCGCGGGTAACCATGACAGCAATAACATTGGTGGCCCCTTCTGTTCTAACCAAGCTTGTGCTCGAGAATTCGTTTCACCTTTCAGTGATTCATAGGTATTTCGTGCCAAGAGTCCCAGCCACCAATTGATCATTCCCCCGATCGTATTGCCTACTGTGGCAACTGCAATTGCTAACCAGTAGTCTTGTGGATTGAGACTCACATAAGCAAACAACACGGGCTCGGA
>DBCI01000092.1:2771-5396 GCA_002292975.1 Polynucleobacter sp. UBA962
GGCATTCCAAACCAATCCAACAGGGTTTGAAGCACTGCTTCCATTAATTTAGGACGCCAGCCTCTTTTAGGGCTTTAATTTGCTCTGCACTCAGGCCAATCGATTGAAGAATCGTCTGCGTATGCTCACCCAATGTGGGTGCGCGATGACGAATGGCGCCAGGATTATTAGATAATTTCGGAATGATTCCGGGCATCTCCACCTTGAGTCCATTAGCACTTTCAATCGTTTCAATCACACCACGGGCACGATAGTGTGGATCCTCTGCAATATCCTTTGCCGTATAAATACGCCCTGCCGGTACTGCGATTTCTTGCAATGCGTTTAAGACCTGATCAATGGATTGGGTTTGTGTCCACTGCCCGATGATCTGATCAATCTCATCGGCACGTTTTGCTCGCCCATCATTTCTGGCTAAGTCAGGATCATGGGCTAAATCCGATCGCCCAATGAATTCCATGAAGCGCTTAAATAATGAATCGCCATTGGCGGCAATCAAAATATATTGTCCGTCTGCGCATGGGTAAGCATTCGACGGGGCAATCCCAGGTAATGCGCCTCCAGCAGGTTGGCGCACCGCTCCGAATACATGGTATTCGGGTAATAGGCTCTCGGTTAAATTAAACACTGCCTCGTATAAAGCCACATCAATCATTTGGCCTTTGCCACCCCTAGCATCACGCTCATAGAGCGCTAGCAATACACCAAGGGCACCATGTAAACCGGCGATCGTATCACCCAAGGACAAACCGGCGCGTGCTGGTACATCCCCCGGGTGACCTGTAAGATAGCGTAGGCCTGCCGTTGCCTCGGCAATTGCCGCAAAGCCCGGCTCATCCCGTCGCGGTCCATCTTGACCATAACCAGAAATGCGCAACATGATCAACTTAGGATTGAGTTGATGCAACTCATCCCAACCCATCCCCCACTTCTCCATGGTGCCCGGTCGAAAGTTCTCAATCAGCACATCGGCCTCTTTGGCTAAGCGGCGAACGATGTCTTGTCCTTCCTTCACACGTAAATCAATGCAAATGGATTGTTTGTTACGGGATTGAGCCTGCCACCATACCGAAGTGCCCTCATGAATCATGCGCCACTTCCTCAAGGGATCACCATCTTGAGGGGATTCCACCTTAATAATCTCCGCCCCAAAATCAGCCAAAGTCTTGGCAGCAAAGGGCCCTGCAATTAATTGCCCTAGCTCTAAGACACGGATTCCAGAAAGAATTTGATGCATTGCAATGAGCCCATTAACCAAATAAGTATCTAGCTTAAACTATTGATATCAGCAATAAATTAATCAACTAAGCTCTTATGACTCACCCCATTCCAAAACCCGATCAATATCAAGAAATGCGCGAGGCACTGCGCGACTTATGCTCCCGCTATGACTCCGCATACTGGCAACAGGTCGATCACGAGCGAGGCTACCCCGAAGCCTTTGTGAATGCCATTACCGAGGCTGGCTGGCTGGCAGCCTTGATCCCAGAACAGTATGGCGGCTCTGGTCTGGGTCTCGCAGAGGCCTCGGTGATCATGGAGGAAATTAATCTCTCAGGCGGTAATGCGGGCTCATGCCATGGTCAGATGTACAACATGGGTACCTTGCTGCGCCACGGCTCTGATGAGCAGAAGAAACTGTACCTCCCAAAAATTGCCTCTGGTGAACTTCGCCTACAAAGTATGGCAGTTACTGAACCAACTACAGGGACTGATACGACGAAGCTCAAGACCACTGCCGTCAAAAAAGGTGATCGCTATGTAATCAACGGGCAGAAGGTTTGGATCTCTCGGATTCAGCATTCTGACTTAATGATTTTGCTAGCCCGCACCACTCCACTTGCAGACGTTAAGAAAAAATCAGAGGGCATGTCCATCTTTATCGTTGATCTTCATCAGGCAATTGGCAAGGGGATGGAAGTTCGTCCGATTGCAAACATGGTCAATCATGAAACCAATGAGGTCTTCTTTGACAATCTCGAAATCCCCGCTGAGAACTTAATCGGTACCGAGGGTCAAGGCTTCAAATACATTTTGGATGGCCTCAATGCAGAACGTACCTTAATTGCAGCGGAGTGTATCGGTGATGCCTATTGGTTTATTGATCGTGCTAGACGGTATGCTAATGATCGGGTGGTCTTTGATCGCCCCATCGGTATGAACCAAGGAATCCAGTTTCCGATTGCGGATAGTTATATTGAGACCGAAGCAGCAAATCTCATGCGCTTTAAGGCCTGTGAACTCTTCGATCGTAATGAGCCCTGCGGCGCCGAGTCCAATATGGCGAAATATCTCGCTGCAAAGGCTTCATGGGAGGCTGCGAATGTGTGCATGCAAACTCATGGAGGCTTTGGTTTTGCCTGTGAATACGATGTCGAGCGTAAGTTTAGAGAAACCCGTCTCTACCAAGTAGCGCCAATCTCAACGAATCTGATTTATTCCTACGTTGCAGAGCATTTGCTTGGTTTGCCCCGTTCGTTCTAACTAGAGTTCCTTACGCATGCGTCCATTAGATGGCATCACAATCGTCGCCCTAGAGCACGTCATTGCCGCACCTTTTGCGACACGCCAACTTGCTGACTTAGGGGCGCGCGTTATCAAGATTGAGCGTCCTGGTGCCGGTGA
>DBCI01000092.1:5476-6331 GCA_002292975.1 Polynucleobacter sp. UBA962
GAAAGTTTGACCCTCGATCTCAAGCAAGATGCTGCACTCTCGATCCTCAAGAAACTATTACAAACGGCTGATGTCTTTGTTCAAAATCTAGCCCCAGGTGCTGCAGTACGCATGGGTTTAAGCCCTGAAGCACTGCAAGCCGTCAATCCGCAATTGATCTATTGCAATCTATCAGGCTATGGTGAGGATGGCCCCTACCGAGATAAGAAAGCATACGACCTTCTTATTCAGAGTGAGGCGGGTCTCCTCTCTATTACGGGCACTCCGGATGAGCCAAGTAAAGCGGGTATCTCGATTGCTGATATTGCGGCGGGTATGTATACCTATACCAACATCATGGCAGCGTTATTGCTGCGCCAGAAAACCGGTAAGGGGTCGGTAATTGATGTGTCTATGCTTGAAGCTCTTGGCGAGTGGATGGGGTATGCCATGTACTACAGTACCGATGGCGCATCACCCCCACCCCGAACTGGGGCAACGCATGCCACGATTTATCCCTATGGTCCATTTCAAGCAGGTGACGGTAAAACGATCATGCTGGGTTTGCAGAATGAACGGGAGTGGGAACTCTTTTGTGAAAAAGTGTTAGATCAGCCCGCATTAGCCAAGGACCCGCGCTTTGAGAAGAACTTCAAGCGCAATGAGAACCGTATTGAGCTGCAACAAATTATCTTGGACCGATTTGCAAGCTTAACGAGCGAGCAGGTGATTACCAAACTCGATGCGGCACAGATTGCGAATGCCTCCTTAAATGATATGCATCAGTTTTGGGATCATGAGCAACTCAAAGCCCGGCAACGCTGGGTATCGGTGGACTCCCCGAGGGGGCAAATGCCTGCCTTGCTTCCACCCGGG
>DBCI01000092.1:6392-6651 GCA_002292975.1 Polynucleobacter sp. UBA962
TTGCCATCCTAAAAGAGCTGGGCTATTCGGACAGTGAGATTGCCAATCTAAGGCAAATGCAGTCCATCTAGCTAGTCTGGTGCAAAAACTGCACCAATAGCGGTGAGGCCAGGTGTGCCGTATTCTCTAAGAGCTTACGCCACCTTGGTTAGCGTTTCATACGCGCATGATAGATTTCTGCTTGTACCAGTTCTTCACACTGCATACATTTATTACAAATCGATGCTTCTTCCCGCAACTCTTCAATCGAATTAATCTC
>DBCI01000092.1:6723-6974 GCA_002292975.1 Polynucleobacter sp. UBA962
TCTGCCATAGTTGTAATGATCGTAATTTAGTGTGCCTGTTCCTGCAATAAGGCAATTGCTTCAGTGACTGAGTTAACTACTTTCAGATGGATAAAGTGCTGATCAATCAGAAACCCTTCTTTACGAACCTCATTGGTGAATGTGAGTAAGCCATCGTAGAACCCCTCGAGATTAATAAGAATAATGGGCTTGGTATACGCCCTGATGTGATTACCGGTCCAAACCTCAAACAACTCTTCAAAGGTACCAAT
>DBCI01000092.1:7093-8809 GCA_002292975.1 Polynucleobacter sp. UBA962
GTCAGAAAACCCGGAATAACTCCTACCACCTTGCCTTGGCAAGAGAGCGCACCGCGTGCTACTTCCCCCATTAAGCCCCGTCCTCCACCACCAAAGACGAGACACCAAGCACGACTGGCAATTTGACAACCAAGCTCTTGTGCTGCAGAAGCCCAATTGGGGTTCTTGCCGGGTCGCGAGCCACAAAAAACACATACCGTATATGCCATAACTCGATTGTGCCACTGTCGTCCCACACTGCTTTAATTGACTTGTTAGAATCAATACACTTAAATTAAAGCCTGTCTAATCTAGCCCCTATGTACCAAGCTTTTATCGACGCATTCTCTTTGTTAGCCCAGCTTGACGCTACGATTATTCGGATCGTCATTACCTCTATTCAGGTGAGCTTAAGTGCCCTCATTTTAGGAACCCTTGTTGGGCTTCCCTTGGGTGCATGGCTTGCCACCGAAGAGTTTGCTGGTAAGAAGGTAGCGATTGTGATCCTCAATAGCTTGATGGGAGTCCCTACGGTAATTGTTGGGGTTTTGGTCTACCTAATCCTCTCGCGCAGCGGTCCTTTTGGCGAATGGGGCTGGCTCTTTACGGTGAAAGGAATGATCGTAGCCCAGTTTTTTATTACCACCCCTCTCATTGCTGCATTGAGCCGTCAGATACTAGAGGACTCTTGGAGGGTTCATCGAGAACCGTTCATGACCTTGCGTCTGCCGCCCCTTGCACGCCTTAAATGGCTAATCTGGGATTGCCGGTTCTCACTCACCATCGCTATCCTTGCGGGGTTTGCGAGAGCCATTTCCGAGGTGGGTGCAGTGATGATCGTGGGTGGCAATATTGATCGGGTGACCCGCACCATGACCACAGCCATTGCCCTAGAAACCAGTAAAGGTGATCTTGCTTTGGCGCTCTCTCTGGGTATTGTGCTCCTCGGAATTGTTCTATTGGCAAATATTTTCATATTTGTAGTTCGTCAGATTGCGGAGCGACGCTATGGATAAACTCCTCACACTAGATCAAATAAAGGTATTTGCCGACGGGCGTACGATCTTTCGTGCTGATCATATTGAAATTCCGATGAATGGCATGATTGCCTTAGTTGGATCTAATGGGGCTGGCAAGACCACGCTATTGCGCCTGATTCACGGCTTAATAAAGCCTGCTTCGGGATCCTGTCTTAGCCCCTTTGAAAAGCATGAAAGTGCTTTGGTTCTACACTACACCCCCATGCTCAAAGCCAGCGTACGCGAGCATCTAACTCTATTACGTGACGCCAATCTCACAGTCAGTGATTCTGTAGTTGATCAAGCCCTAGCAAGCGTGGGCTTGGGGCATTTGGCAAATAATCCTGCCCAAAAACTATCCGCAGGAGAGCGGCAAAAATTATGCTTTGCGAGGGCCCGCTTACAGAATCCAAAATTAGTCATGCTCGATGAGCCTACTGCTAATTTAGATCCAAACGCGAGTGATGATGTTGAGGGCATGATGATGCAATTGGTAAAGGAATCAACGGTGGTGATCTTTGCCTCTCATAATATGGCCCAGGTCCAACGCTTAGCGGATACCGTTCTCTTTATGCACGATGGTCAGATCCTGGAAATAGGATCTCCAGAACAGTTCTTCAAAAACCCTCAGACCAAAGAGGGATCACAGTTCCTTGCCCGCGAATTTATTGCACAATAAGTAGATATCGTTATTAGGAGGTCATATGCGCTTGATCAG
>DBCI01000092.1:8880-9613 GCA_002292975.1 Polynucleobacter sp. UBA962
CCCAATGATCGCGGGCATGTCTGTTTAGGTTCAAATCGTAACCCGCATTTACATTGGGATGATGTTCCGGCAGGCACCCAATCCTTTGCCATTATTTGTCATGATCCCGATGTTCCCTCCAAACCCGATGATGTGAACCAGGAGGGTAAAACCGTACCAGCCTCTTTACCCCGCATTGATTTCTTTCACTGGGTTCTAGTTGATATCCCGAAGGATGTTCGTGAGATCCCAGTGGGAATCCTCTCTTCGGAGGTGACCCCTAAAGGCAAACCAGGACCCCAGACCCCAATCGGTGGTGCCCATGGCATTAATGACTATACCGCTTGGTTTTCAGGTGATGCGGAGATGAAGGGCAATTACTTTGGCTACGATGGCCCCTGTCCTCCTTGGAACGACAGTATCTGGCATCACTATATCTTCACCATTTATGCGCTAGATACACCTTCTCTGGCACTGGGTGGAACCTTTGACGGCAAGACAGCGCTAGCCGCTTTACAAGGTCATATTTTGGGTAATGCTCAGATTACGGGGCGTTATACCCTCAATCCAGAACTTGCATAGAAAAATCCCCAAGATATAACTTGGGGATCTTGATTTACCTAACTAGGCTTATTTTTTGGCGGGAGCGGCCGCAGGTGCTGGAGCTGGTGCCGCAGCGGTCACGGGAGCCACAAATGGTGGTGGTGCGACACACGGCGCAGGGTCTGGGGTACCCGCTTTTTTGTACTTCATG
>DBCI01000028.1 GCA_002292975.1 Polynucleobacter sp. UBA962
TATATCGTCAACTCCTTGGCTGAAGCAGATGTGATTGTGGCACGCTATTACTTTGAACGCGGTGCGTATTTAGCGTCTGCCAATCGCGCTCAACTAGTAATCCGAGATTACGATCGTGCCCCAGCAGTTGAGGAAGCGCTCTATATATTAGTTCAGTCGTATCAAGCGCTTGGCATGAACGATCTGAGCTCGGACGCAATGCGTGTCTTTAAACTCAATTTCCCCGATAGCCAGATCTTTAAGACTGGGGTGCGAGTTCAGAAAGAACGCAAGTGGTGGCAGTTCTGGATCACTAAATAATTTCAACGGGTACGCGCGGCGCAATCGCGCAAACCAGCTCATATCCAATCGTTTGTGCATGATTGGCGACATTATCGACCGGTAGATTTTTACCCCACAGCTCAACCGATGTTCCAACTCTTGCCCATGGTGCATGGCTCAAATCAATGGTGAGCATATCCATCGATACCTGTCCAGCAATGGGACAGATCGCTCCTTGAGTTTTATTCTGAGGTCCATAGACCCAGACGGGTGTGCCGTCTTTGGCGTGCCTAGGGTAGCCATCGGCATAGCCACATGCAATTACGCCCACACGCATTGCCTGTTTGGCCACATAGCGCGCTCCATACCCCACTGCATCGCCCGCTTGAAGTTCCTGTATAGAGATGATCTTGCTCGAGAGGCTCATCACCGTTTTTAGATGGGCATGTTCAATGTCCGGATACATACCGGTTGGTGAGATGCCATGCAACATAATGCCGGGTCTTACCCAGTCTCCTAACGCATTGCGATGCCAAAGGATTGCCGCTGAATTTGCCAGAGAGGTCTCACCCTTTAGGCCTTCAATAGTTTTGGTAAAGCATTCCATTTGTGCATCAACGGAAGGCTCACGATCGATGCAATCGGCATTCGCAAAATGGGTCATATGCTGAACATGGTGACCTTGTGCATGCAAGCGATGGTAAGCAAGTCGATATGCCTGCGGAGAAAACCCCAAGCGATTCATGCCGGAGTTTAATTTTAGAAACACGGTGATGGGTTGGCTTTGCTTCTCGAGCCAGCTTACTTGCTCATCACAATGAACCACTAGATCGCAGCGGAGCTCTATTACTGCACCAAGGTCTGCTTCATTAAATAAGCCTTCGAGTAGCAAAATATGCTTATCCCAGCCTTGGGCTCTTAGCCATCGAGCGTCGTCTAAATCAAGGAGTGCGAATCCATCCGTTTGGCCTAGGCCTGCCAAAGCAGCCCTCAGGCTATGCCCATAAGCGCGCGCTTTAACCACAGACCATACCCGAGAATTACCGACTAACTCACGGACTCTTGCCAAGTTATGGCTTAATGCACCTGTATCAATCGATGCGAGAATCGGCCGTTCCAGAAGACTCCCCTTTCATGCTCTAATCTAGTAAATGAAGCAATTGTACGAATGAAACCTGGTTTTTACACTATTATGGCGGCGCAATTTTTTTCGTCGCTCGCCGACAATGCTCTGCTAATCGCGGCTATTGCCCTATTGGCCCAGCTCGCTGCCCCTGCGTGGATGACCCCACTGCTTAAATTGTTCTTCGTTTTATCGTATGTTCTCTTAGCCGCTTTTGTGGCTGCCTTCGCTGACTCTCGCCCCAAGGGTCAAGTGATGTTCGTCACCAATACCATCAAGATTATCGGATGTGCTGCTATGTTATTTGGGGCGCACCCCTTGCTGTCCTACGCCATCGTTGGTTTAGGGGCTGCGGCTTACTCACCTGCCAAATATGGCATCCTCACCGAACTTCTCCCCCCTGAAAAACTAGTTGCTGCAAACGGCTGGATTGAGGGTTTAACAGTAGGTTCCATTATTGCAGGCACTGTTTTAGGTGGGGTCTTGATTAGCACCACAGTCTCCAATAGTTTGATGAGCTTCGATTTACCAGTGGTCACTACTGGGGTGGATAGTCCTGCAGAGTCCGCCATCTCAATCATCATGTTCATCTATCTGGTTGCGGCACTCTTTAATCTCCGTATCCCCGATACAGGCGCGCGCTATCCAGAACAAAAGATTAATCCCGTGCAGTTAACAAAAGATTTTTTTGTGGGTTTCCATATTCTCTGGCGCGACCGCTTAGGACAGATCTCCTTAGCGGTCACCACCTTGTTCTGGGGTGCTGGTGCAACCCTACAGTTCATTGTGCTTAAGTGGGCAGAAACTGCTCTTAACATGAACCTTTCGCAAGGTGCCATCTTGCAAGCGGTTTCGGCCATTGGTGTTGCTGGCGGTGCGGTTTGGGCTGCTTCGCGTATTCCATTGAAGTCTGCCCTGAAGGTCTTACCCTATGGCGTGGTCATGGGTTTATTGGTTTGCATCATGGCTATCTACCATATTGAATACCTCCCCTCCTTTGCATTGTTTACGGTGGGCGATTTTGTGGTCAACTTTAATCTCTTACCAGCCTATTTATTGCTTATTGCGGTAGGTTGGTTGGCAGGTTATTTTGTGGTACCCATGAACGCCCTCTTACAGCACCGTGGCCACGTACTATTATCTGCAGGACATTCGATTGCGGTCCAGAACTTTAATGAGAATCTCTCCGTTCTGATGATGTTGATGCTCTATGCCTTATTGATTTGGCTTGATGTGCCAGTACCCATTGTGATTACGGGTTTTGGTCTCACAGTTGCGGTCACCATGTGGCTCGTAATTAAGAAACACCAAGCCAATCAAGCAGAATATGACTCACTTCATTTAATTGGTGAGGCTAAGCACTAAGCTTAGAGTGACTGCAGTACGGAGCGCGCTAGTAAAAGGTCTTGCCAAGCTAAGGCTTTATCGTTGGGCTTTTGCAATAAATGGCTAAGATCAAAGCTAGCAACCAGAGGGATATCCTGTCCGCTGAGTTCTAGAACAACATCCCGTAGGCTCTCAAGAGGCTCACGTTCACCACTGAGTAATTGTGCAGCATCAGCCCCGAAGGCAAACGCAATACAGGGCAATGGTGTGTCAGGTGCTTTGGTATTACCGGGCTCACGCCACTCCCACTCGCCCTGCACTAAACCAAGCGCACGAATGATGTTCATAAACAGCAGCTCTGTATCACCGCTTAGCGTTTTACCGTAAAAGAGCCAATATACTTTGGGTGCTAAATTAGTCTTGGCTTGGGCTGGAGTTTGAGTGTCCGGGACTTGGCTTTCGGAGGCGTCCGTTGGCGCCTGTGGAGTAAAACTAGGGCCGGTATTGCGCAAGGACCATTGGCTAATACCTATTTCTTTTAGATAGATTGAGGCTTGTTCATTGCTCATGGAGATTGGCGGATTGGTTTAGTGGTTTACTCATTACCAGCGCATCTTCACGCTGACCCGTGGAGGATTCTAAGGGATAGTAGGCTTTACGGATCGATAGTTCGGTAAAGCCCATCTTGGTATAGAGAGCGTTCGCCGCAAGATTGCTGGGGCGTACCTCCAAGAGAATGCGTGGGATTTGTAAATTACTGGCGATTGACTCAATCGCTTGCATTAAACGCAGCGCCAGTCCTTGGCGCCGCATACTTGGATTAACCGTAATGTTGAGTAGGTGTAAATCATCGGGTGCAGGAAGAAGGATGCAATAGGCCCAAATTGTCTTTGGCTCTTCATTGGCCTCGCGCATGCAATAGGCCCAGTGCCCTGCGGCAATCGAGTCTAAGAAATTACCTCTACTCCAAGGATGAGCATGCGATGCATACTCCATGAGCAAAACCTCATCGAGGTCCGCTTCGCTCATTAGCTCCAGCACTAACTCAGCCAACAGAATGACCGGTTGGGGTACTGTGTGTAGCGGCATGACGTTCTTGAGTGGTCAAGGCTACTTTGTTCCGAATATACAAAGGCTCTAATTGCTCGACTGCAATCATCTGTTGGGTATTTAGTAAGGGTTGAGCCCATTGCAAGATCCCGAGGGCATTGGGTACTAGTTGAGCATCCATACGATCCTTTAATGGTGATGACTCAAGGATCTTAGGATACTCCTGGAATGCATTCCCAGCGGCGTATGCTAAACCATCAAGGTTAATACTCTCGGGGTTGCTTAAGGTAATTTCTCCAATGCGCTTGGGAGGCTGATTAGAAATGGGATTAACTTGATAGCGTGCCCAATACACCTCTCCCATACGGGCATCCAAGGCAATTAAGAACTGAGTATCGGCCGCTGGAGCGCTTGCTTGAAATGCTTGGCTCTGGACCACTTGCATGGCCATGGCATCGAGGCTGGCGACGGGTATTACTGGTCGATTAGCACCGACTGCCAAACCCTGCACTATAGCGACCGATAATCGCACTCCTGTAAATGCGCCAGGGCCAATACCCACGGCAATGGCATCCAGATCGTGGTGTTGAGCGCCAACTGAATCAAGTAGTTCATTGATCCAGGGTAAAAGGTGTTGACTTGCTCTTGCGCCAAGAAGTTCGTGGCGATGCTGGATCTGCCCATCAAACGACAAGGCCACCGAACACCACGAGGTCGAAGTGTCGATGGCCAGTATGCGCATGCGAGCAGAACTAGAACATGATGCTCTAGTCGTTAAAACTCTTCATACAATGGCAAGGTCAGGAACTCCGCAAACTGATCATTGGCGACCAGATCATCAAAGATCTTCGCAGCGCGATCAAATTGACCAACCGCACCAGAGTCCTTCACTTTGGTGAGCTCTTCACCAATAATCTGACGAACAAGTTCAATAGAAATCTTGCGTCCATCGTCCAAGACACCTTTTGGAGAACGAATCCACTGCCAAACTTGCGAGCGACTAATCTCTGCAGTGGCTGCATCTTCCATTAGATTATGAATCGGTACGCAACCATTGCCAGCCAACCAAGCGCCCATGTAATGAATGCCCACATTAATGTTGTACCGCAAGCCGGCTTCTGTAATGGGGCCCTCGGGTGCAAAATTGAGGATGTCGGCAGCCGTTACCTGGATATCATCGCGTTGGCGATCAAATTGATTTGGCTTATCGCCAAGTACAGCTTTGAACTCATCCATGCAGAGCTCAACCAGACCCGGGTGAGCGACCCAACTACCGTCATAGCCATCCGTTGCTTCACGCCGTTTATCAGTAGACACTGCGGCAAGAGCAATTGCGTTTTTCTCTGGATTGTTCTTGATCGGAATAAAGGCGCTCATACCGCCCATCGCTGGTGCGCCACGCTGGTGGCAGGTTTTTAATAAGAACAAAGCATAGGACCGCATAAAGGGTGAGGTCATAGTGACCTTAGCACGATCGGCTAAGCAGAAATTTTTATCGAGCTTGAACTTTTTAATCGCCGAGAAAATGTAATCCCAGCGCCCAGCATTCAGTCCTGCACTGTGATCGCGTAGCTCATATAAAATCTCATCCATCTCAAAAGTGGCATTAATGGTTTCGACCAAAACGGTTGCCTTAATCGAGCCGTGCTTAATACCAAGTTCTTGCTCGGCCATAGTGAAGATTTCATTCCACAATCGAGCCTCTAAATGACTCTCAATCTTGGGCAAATAGAAGAATGGGCCTAAGCCTCGGGTCTCCAGGTATTTACC
>DBCI01000081.1:0-1578 GCA_002292975.1 Polynucleobacter sp. UBA962
GGCACCTCACGAGGTTTGAGCTGAAGCCCAATCACTAAAAAAACGAGCAGTACAACAAAGATTAGCAGCGGAATGAGATACCGTTTCATCTCAGGCCGCTTTCTTTCGATAACGTCGATCTGTAATCGCCAAGAAACCACCTAACGCCATTAGCAAACAACCGCCCCAGATCCAATCAACAAACGGCTTGTGATAGATGCGTACACTCCATTCATTTTCATTAATGGGCTCACCCAATGAAACATATAGGTCGCGTGTTATGCCAGAGTCAATAGCTGCTTCGGTCATTGGCATTTGACTGGCTGTATAGACGCGCTTTTCGGGATAGAGACTCGTTACTGGCTTACCGTTTTTGCTTACATCAAAATGACCCTGTACAGCAGCATAATTAGGACCGGCGATGGTCTTTAAGGAAACCAATTGGAAATCATAGCCACCTGATTGAGAGACGCCGCCCACCTGCATTCGCACATCTTGCTCGGTTTCAAAGCCACGCACTGCGGTGATGCCAATAATAAATACCGCCACTCCGAAATGGGCCATCAGCATACCGTAATAGCCAGCAGGCTGAATTCGTAAATTCTGCCACCAGGATCGATCCGGATTAATACGAGCACGATCCACTAATTGCGTAATGCCTGAGCTAATAATCCACGCAGAAACCAAGAAACCAAAACCAATCATTGGGGTCCATGAGCGCAGCACGATTGGTGCAATGACAGCGGTAATGGCGCTAACCGCAAAAGCCCATTTCAACTTCAGAACTAGTTCAATGGGTGGGGACTGGCGCCACCGGGCAATTGGTCCAACCCCCATTAAAAACAATGCAGGGGTCATGAGTGGAACAAATACCGCCTCAAAGTAAGGCTCGCCCACAGAGATCTTGCCTAAGTTAAGAGCATCTAAGATAAGCGGGTATAGGGTACCGAGTAAAACAGCTGCAGCAGCTACGAGTAATAAAACGTTATTGACAAGTAACATACCTTCACGCGATACGGTTTCAAAATTACCACCGATATTCGCTTTGGGCGCGCGCCATGCAAAGAGCAAAAGTGAGCCCCCCACCACAAAAGCAAGAAATCCTAGAATAAAGATCCCACGTTCGGGATCGGTTGCAAACGCATGCACAGAGGTGATGACGCCTGAGCGAACTAAGAAGGTGCCCAACAAAGAGAGAGAAAAAGCAAGGATGGCTAAGAGGGCGGTCCACATCTTAAAGCCACCACGTTTTTCAGTAACCGCCAATGAATGAATCAATGCAGTGCCAACTAACCAAGGCATGAAGGATGCATTCTCGACAGGATCCCAAAACCACCATCCACCCCAGCCCAATTCATAGTAGGCCCATGCGCTACCCAAGGCAATACCAATGGTTAAAAAGCACCATGCAGTCGTGACCCATGGGCGCGACCAACGTGCCCAGGCTGCGTCTAAACGGCCAGATAGTAAGGCGGCGATGGCAAAGGCAAAAGCAACCGCTGAGCCTACATAACCCATGTATAAAAATGGTGGATGAATGATCATCCCCGGGTCTTGTAAAAGTGGATTTAGATCTCTGCCTTCGGGTGCTGGAGGAAA
>DBCI01000081.1:1652-17985 GCA_002292975.1 Polynucleobacter sp. UBA962
CCTAAAATTCTGGCAACCATTTTGTCAGGTAGATGCTTTGAAAATACTGCAACAGCTAGAGTCCAACCCGCCAGCATGAGAGCCCACAACAGAATTGAACCCTCATGACCACCCCAGACGGCACAGATTCGGTAGATGAGGGGAAGGTTTGAGTTGGAGTTTTGTGCCACATAAAGAACACTGAAATCATTTTGCACAAATGTAATAGTCAAGCAAATATACGCGATCACAACCCAAATAAAGAGTCCCCATGAGGCAGGTCTGGCAATGGCATTCAGTTGCGGACGATTACTCTGTGCACCCAGAATAGGGAATATCGCCAAAATGATGGCAGTAAACAAAGCCAGTACTAAAGCGTATTGACCAATTTCAGCAATCATTTTTTAGCTCCTGATGGCTCTTGCAAAGTAGGAGCAGTTTGAGGTTGTTTTGCCTTAGCTTTTTCAAGTGCCTCAGCGGCTTCTGGGGGCATATAGTTTTCATCGTGTTTAGCAAGAACCTGTTTTGCCTCGAATAATCCATTACTGCCAAGCTGTCCTTGTGCCACCACGCCTTTACCTTCTTTAAAAAGATCTGGCAAAAGACCCTCGTACTGAACTCGAACATCGTGTGCGGTATCAGTCACGATAAACGATACTTTGAGACCACCCGGATCACGCTGAATACTTCCTTCTTTGACCAATCCCCCAATTCTAAAAGGCTTATTTTTTGGAGCTTCATTTGCTACTACCTGAGAAGGACTAAAGAAGAACACCAAATTACTTTGAAAGGTTTGCAAGACAAGGTAGGTTGCGATCCCTAAAGATGCTAGACCGCCAGCGATCGCAAGACCGCGTTTTGTACGGGGTTTCATAACCTCGTATTTTGCCTAAGTTTTTGAAGACTCGTCGAATTCTGAAATTAGGGTTTTTCTGAGGGCTCGATTCCTGCTCCTGAGCCTTAAAACCTCGATAAGTAAGACTAGGGCGGTGACCAGATAAGCCCCCCAGACATAAAGGGCATACCCCCCCATGTGCAAGAACTCGGAAAAGCTTGACCAGTGGAACATTAGAGAGTCTCCCTAACCCATTGGGTATGTCGCTCACGTTCGATGATCAGAATACGGCAACGGTACAAGGCCACGGCAAGGGAGTACATCCAAAACGCAAAAACCATGATGAGCATTCCGGTCAGCATCTGCGTCGCCATCGTTGGAGCCTTTGTGAGACTAATGGACGCCCCTTGGTGCAGAGTGTTCCACCACTTTACCGAGAAATAAATAATTGGTACATTAACGACCCCAACAATGGCCAATAGGGCGGCGCTACGATCTGCTTTACGCACATCATCGATTGAAGCGTGGAGTGATAAAAAACCAAAATACAAGAACAATAAAACAAGCTCGGAAGTTAAGCGTGCATCCCAGACCCACCAAGTGCCCCATGTGGGCTTGCCCCAAACCGCTCCGGTCCAGAGTGCAATAAAGGTCATGATTGCCCCAGTGGGTGCGAGCGATAAGGCCAACATACTTGCTAAGCGGGCATTAAAGATGAGACCAATCGCTGCCCAAAATGCCATCACGACATAAATCAGCATGGACATCCAAGCAGCCGGTACATGAATAAAAATAATCCGATAGGAATTACCTTGCTGATGATCGCTTGGAGCGATACCGAGGCCGATCACTAAGCCGACGATGGTGAGGATTACTCCGCTAAGCGTAAACCAGGGGATAAGCGTCCCGCAGAGCTCATAAAAGCGTTGCGGTGGAGCGTACTTAAACCAGTTGTTATCGCGTATAGACAAAATAGGTCAACCGTTCTTCATGGTAGTGTCGGCGACCATTGTAAGTCGAATTATGAGACCAAATAGGTTCATTCCAATGCAATCCGAAGGCTAGCAGCGGTGGCAATAGGGGCGAGAAACAATGCAATTGCCAGCATTGCACCCAAAAGCGAAAAATGGGCAGTTAAGCCTAAGCCGGCTTGGTAAGACTCGACGGCACCTGCCCCGAAAATGAGGACTGGTGCTACTAGCGGGAGAATGATTAAGGATAACAGGGTGCCACCTCCTCGACTGGCTAAGGTGAGACCTGCGCCAATTGAGCCAATCAAACTAAGTAGAGGTGTACCTAAGAGAAGCGATAAAAAGAGCACACCGATATTATCAAATGGTAAATTAAATTGCAGAGCCAAGATCGGCGAGACTAGTGCTAACAACAGACCACTACTTAGCCAGTGGGCAATCGTCTTTGCCAAGACCACCAGCGGCAAGGGAAGTGTACTCAGTAAAATTTGGTCTAAGGATCCATCGATAAAATCCTCAGTAAACAATTTATGTAAAGACAGCATGGCTGCCAACAATGCTGCAATCCAGAGCATTCCGGGTGCAATTTGCATTAAAAGTTTTGTCTCAGGTCCAATACCGAGGGGAAACAAACTAGCCACGACGGCAAAAAATATCAATGCTGAAAGACTATCACTCTTTCGCCGAAGAGCGAGCTGCAGGTCGCGGCGAATGATACCAATAAAGATAGAAACACTCGCTGCGGGGTGACTCATAGTTCAAGTCTAACAACGTGTGGGTCATCATCCATACTTAGGGTTTGATGACTGCTCAATGCCACGATTCCACCATGTTTCCCATGCTCTACTAGCAACGATTGGAGTAGTTGATTGGATTTTTGATCTAGAGCATTAAAAGGCTCGTCGAGAATCCAAAGGGGCTTTGGCTGGGGTAAGCGCAAGCGCGCAAGGGCTATACGCTGCTTTTGGCCCTGGGATAGGGTACGCACCACGCGATGGGCTTGATCTGCAAGACCTGCCGCACTAAGAGCTTGTAATGCCTCTTTTGCAGTAATCACTTGACCACCAAGCAGTGCTAAGTTGATTAGATTCTCTAGTGCAGTGAAATCAGCTTTTAAAGCAGGAATATGACCCAGATAAATTAGTTCACTATGAAACTGATCGCAATCCTTGTTAATCGCTTGATCTCCCCAAATCACCTCTCCAGATTGTGGCGCTAAGAGTCCGCAAAGAATACGCAAAAGACTAGACTTGCCAGAGCCGTTATCACCCGAGATGCGCAAAATAGTCCCAGACTTTATTTTTAGATCAAGATTATTAAATAAAGTTTTCCCCCCGCGTACGCAGGATACGGACTGAAGGCACAAAGTATTTAACATGGCAGCGTCATTCAGGATTAATGTTACCAAGTAATAGAAGATGTTTAGTAAATTGACCGCTATCATTTGGCCGCATAGACCATAAATCTAACTGTATCTTTGGGTTGTAAGGATCAACGTAAATTCCATTCTTACGTAACTCATAGTGCAGGTGAGGCCCAGTTGATCGACCAGTCGAGCCTACATAGCCGATTTCCATTCCTCGACGAATAGCGTTGCCAACCAACAATTCATTATTAAAATTACTCAAATGGGCATAGTAAGTGCGGTAGTTGCCTGGATGTTCAATAATGATTAACTTTCCATAAGCTCCGCTAGATCCAATATAGGCCACTGTTCCGTCTGCAACACTAAACACCGGTGTTCCTGTTGGCGCCGCATAATCAATTCCCATATGGGTACGATAGCGTCGGTCTTTGTTTTGTGCCTGCGGATTGTTGGGGTTGGGTTTTGAACGAATTAAAACTTGCCCAACCCCTCTAGAAATGCGTCGATAACTGAGAGGATTCGTCCAAAAGCTACGTTCGATCGACTCACCACTGGAGGTAAAAAAGGAGCCTGGAATTTCAGGTCGATTGAGCCAAAACGCATCTGCGACCACTTGACTTGTTTCTGGATTAATAATTTCAACTGCCCAAATTTGTGCCCAACGATCACGTGTTCCAAAATCAACAATCACGCGGACCTGTTTAGCAGTGTTTTCAGAAGCATTAACATCGTCTAAATAAATTTGCTTCACAATAGTATTCAGTTCCCATACGAGCTCTACAGGTAATTTATCGCCAAGGAGTTGCGGATCATAAAGCACCTCCTGTAGTGGGATAAAAACCTCGGTCCAGAATTGCATTTGGTCGACCAAGTTTTCTTCTTGTACGAGGTATCCCCCAAAAGAAGACACAGTAAACGTAAGTATTTGTGACTTTTCATTTCGGGTCGGTCCGTTCATGATGCTTAGGGACTCCAGTCGATTACGTTTACCAAATGCGGCAACATAGGGAATGCATGAACCTTGAATCGTATTAAAAAAACGAGTCGTTTGATTTCTAAAGTAATCTAAAAATTCTGGGTCTTCAATTCCGATTCGTTGAGGAAATCGGCTGTCTCGAAAACCACGTTGCATGCAACCACGCGTAACCCTAAAGTCAGGTGCAGCGTCAAATTGACTATATTCCTCAGAACCGGGATCGGTTAGGGAAGCAACAGTTTTTTGGGCTGGTTTCGCTCCTTGGCGCTGATTAACCTGAATCCCTCTTTGCTTGCTAACCGGTTTTGTTTGAAGCGCTTTATTAGCCGGAGTAGCTTGGGCGTTCACCATTGAGCTAGTAGTGGGAAGCAGGATGAAGAAAGAAAAAAAAGCTCCCGCTAACTTAAAAAGAATATGCAGCCTTTTGGCCCCGAGGATATTTTTTTGTAGCACACACCGATTATCCAATATCCCCAAATGAAGGGGTAAGCATTATGCGGTGCTGCAACATTTTTATGAAGGCAAAGTAGGTATGATGGAAAAACCATCACCTGGAGGTAGCGATGATGAAAATATCCATAATGACTGTAGCCTTTTTTGCTTTTGCCCCCTCAACAGAGGTATCGAGCAAGACTTGTACTCCACAGTTAGCAAGCCAAAATACAGCAAACCCCAGCCCCAAACTTGTCTCATATGACGATTGTATGGCGCAAGTACGATCCGAATGTGAGCGTCATGCACTCCAGCGTAAATTAATTGATGCCGCAAAAGATACCTTTATGAAGCGTTGCCTGTCTGAGGCGACCGGAAAATAATCGCTACAATCGTTTTTCTTTGAATGCCCTTTGGTAGGAGTAAAAATGCCGATTATCGAATCCGTTCAGGTTGCAGCAGTCCCCATTCCCTTGGATGTTGTTACGTCCTTTTCAACCCGCACGGTCCGGGAACGTCACTATTGCATCGTTAAAGTGCGAAGCAGAGACGGTATTGAGGGCGTAGGGTTTTGTTATGTTGGCTCTGCAGCCGGAGATATCGCAAAGACTGCGGTTGAGCAACTTTTGGCCCCCAAATTAATTGGGCAAAATAGCCATCGTAGTGAAGGACTCTGGAATGATATGTATGCAGAATCTATTCTGCAAGGACGGGCTGGGTCGGTGATGCGTGGCATCTCGATTTTGGATACTGCTATTTGGGATCTTAATGCTCGTTCTGTCGGTTTGCCTTTGCATCAGTTTATGGGCTGTGTGGTGGATGATCGTGTACCAGCCTACGCAAGTGGCGGCTACTACCTTGAAGGTAAAACTCCTGCCAAATTAGGAAAGGAGATGGAGGCCTTTGTAAAACTGGGCTTTAAAGCAGTCAAAATGAAAGTGGGGCGTTTATCGCCGCGCGAGGAAGAGGCGCGCGTGAAGGCTGCACGTAGTGCCATTGGCGAGGATGTGTTGCTGACCTTAGACGCAAATAATGCTTGGCATGATCTGCCAACCGCGATGGAGTATGTCCGCCGTTTTGAGAAATACAATCCCTATTGGCTAGAAGAGCCATTCTCGCCCGATGCCATTGATCTCCATGCCCGTTTAGCATCAAGTACCTCAATCACGATTGCCACGGGAGAGATTGAAGTGGGCCGTTGGCGGTTTAGAGAACTAGTGGATGCAGGCGGTGCTGGTATCTTGCAGGCCGATGCAGCGGTATGTGGCGGAATCAGTGAGTTCAGACGTATTGCAGCGTATGCCGACTCCAAAGGGATCACTGTATGTCCTCATTGGTTTCATGATCTGCACGCCCCACTCGTTGCGGCAACCCCCAATGCCCGCTTTGTGGAGTTCTTTCCCGATAATCAGGTCTTAAATTTTAGACGTTTGGTGAATAAACAATTAGCCTTCAAGAATGGTGACCTGATCTTACATAAAACGCCTGGCTTAGGATTTGAGTTTGATGAAGCCGCGGTGAAAAAATATGCTGGCAAATCTGCTTGGAGCAAGATTGGTAAGTAAATAGCAATCCCGTAGTACAAGAAAAAACAGCCAGTGCAATACTGGCTTTTTTATGAGGAGACTTAACTGGCTTGTTTAGGCCTTACCTTGAAGTATTTAAAAAACTGAATGACTAAGACAATTGCAAAACCCGCAAAGCCAATCATGTCACTTGTAGGTGATGTATAGGCAAGAGCGACACCCGATACGATCATTAAGAGACGCTCAATAATATTTGTTTTTTCAATAAACCATCCTTGCAAACCACCAGCAAGACAAACAATACCCACAATTGCTGTAAAAGTTGACCAAGCAATATCAAGCCAGTTAGCTTGTGCTAAGGCAGTGGTAGAGCCCATGAGCAAGAGGCTTACTCCTGACTTATCCAGAACAAACATAAAGGGCACTAATATGGCTGGAGCGACGTATTTCCAGCTCTGCAACGTTGTTTTGTAAGGATTGCCCTTACAAATTGCAGCTGCCGCAAAGGGTGACAGGGCTGTCGGTGGTGATACCTCTGATAAAACAGCGTAGTAGAAGATGAACATATGTGCGGCAAAGGCAGGTACCCCAAGATTAATCAAGGCGGGAGCAGCGATTACTGCACAAATAATGTAGGAGGCGGTAACCGGCACTGCTAGACCTACAATCCAAACAATCAAAGCCGTGAAGATGGCTGTGAGGAGCAATGACCCACCTGCATACGCAATCACGATTGAGCTAAATTTAAGCCCTAAGCCGGTTAACACCACTGTTCCAACAATCAGACCAGCACCAGCACAAGTTGCGGCGATGGCAAGCACACCAGTCGATCCAGAAGCAAGAGCCTTGGTCAAATTAGATTCATAGAGGCCTTTTAAGAATGGCTCTTTACCGCTTAGCCAATCGTAAGAGAGGATAGCGGTATCACGGCGCAGCATGCTGGTTAGTGCAGAAACTACGGTTGCCCAAAAAACTGCCATGACCGGTGAGAATCCCAACATCATGAAGAGGACGATGGAAACTAAAGAAAAGAAATGAAACCAGTATTTTTTACTGAGAGACCAAGCACTTTCTACGGTCTCAAAGTGCATTGCTTTCATCCCGTATTTACGTACATCAATTTCGACCATGGTAAAAAGACCCAAATAAAACAGGAGGGTCGGAATAATCGACATCAATAAGACGTCTAGGTAGGATAGCTTTAAAAAATCTGCGATTAAGAATGCCGCCGCACCCAATACAGGCGGGGAAATAATTGCGCCTAGGCCCCCTGCTGCCAAAAGACCACCCGCTGCATTTTTTTCATATCCGACTTTATCCAACATAGGCGCAGCAACAGAGCCCACGGTGACAGTGGTCGCAACACCCGAGCCGGAGGGCCCTCCTAGCAAGAAAGAAGAAAGCACAATGGTGCGCCCAACCCCAGACGATTTACCACCCATGGCAGCAAAGGAGAAGTCAATAAAGAACTTACCAGCCCCAGTAAATTGCAGGAAAGCGCCAAAGATCGTAAATAAAATAATTAAGGTGGCCGATACATCCACAGCGGTTCCATAAATACCTTCTAATGTCATGTACATAAAGCCAACCAGACGATCGATTGAGTAGCCCTTATGAGTCCATGGGGCCGGTAGGTAATCACCAAAAAGTGCGTACATTAAGAAAAGGACGGTAACAGTAACCAATATGAACCCACTGGTACGGCGCACAGCCTCTAATATGAGAAGAATGAGAATAGTGCCCCACACGATATCTATGGTATTTGGGGCCGTATTACGGTCACCAAAATCATCACCGCTACTGATAGCAAAGTAGGCAACGTAAATTGCCAAGAGTGCACAAATAACATCCCACCACATCAGGCGGTTTTTAAAACGAGCCATCAGTGGAAAACTTAAGAAAACCAAAAAGAGCATAAAGCTCACGTGAACGGTTCGTAGTACCTGTGTGGGAACAATCGAGTAGGCTGCATAGAGATGAAATAGCGACATGCTAACCGCTATGAGCGTTAGGAATACAGCGAATAAACCTTTATATTTATTAGAGTCGCCTTCTTCCTGTTTGATTAACGCGTCTAATTTTTCTTGGGTTGCGCTATCGATCGCACTTTGGCTCATATATTATTCTCTATTAAAAAATGGCCGCATGAGCGGCCATTACTGCAAAGTATTCTGCAACTAGTCAGTCTTAGTTCACTTTGATATTCTTTTCTTTAAAGTACTTCAAAGCTCCAGGATGAAAAGAAATTGGTGTCGATGCAGATTTTTGAGCATCCAAAGTTACATTGATGTACTCAAAATGAGTGCGTACTAGCTCAATTTTATTATCGAAAATTGCTTTAACGATATCGTAGGCCTCTTTCTCAGGCATCTTTGAGCTGGTTACCAAAATGTTGGCAACCGAGATCACGTTATTATCCTTTTCCATACCTTTGTAGGTTGTTTTAGGAATTACATCTTTAAAGTACAAATTGCCATATTTTTTGTTCATCGCATCCACTTCTTTGGAATGATCAACCATCACAATCTGAGTGCCTGGAGTATTGGCAAGGTCGGTAACGGCTGCGGTTGGTAAGCCGCCCACCCAGAAGAATGCATCAATCTTACGGTCTTTCACGGCATTGACCGATTCCGCGACACCCAAGCGCTCGCGCTTCATGTCTTTGTCTTTATCGAGGCCGGCTGCCTCAATCACACGAAAGGCCATTACTTCGGTTGCGCTTCCGGGACTACCCGTGCTGACGCGCTTCCCTTTGAGGTCTTGCATCGTTTTGATACCAGAAGCACCAGTGGTCACAATGTGCATCCTGTTTGGATATAGAACCAATAGGGTGCTAAGGTCAACTTTTTTACCAGAGAACTTGCCTTGACCTGTTTGTGCATCTTTAGCGGCATCAGCCATCGAGAAGCCCACATAAGGCTTGCCAGTGCCGATGAGATTGAGGTTGTCAACGGAGCCACCGGTCACTTCAGCAGTCGCAGACATGCCCGCAACTTTTTTGGAGAGTACCGATGCTAATCCGCCACCCATCGGGTAGTAAACGCCACCAGTACCGCCGGTCGCAATAGAAATATTCTGCGCTTGTACGCTGCCCCAAACGAGGGCAGAGCAAACAACGAGAGCTTTAATAAGTTTCATTCAATATCTCCTGATTATTTATGAGTAGTTAAACCTAAGTCTATACCAATTTTTCTAGGGTATCAAAGCCCAGGCATTTGGAAGCCAATTTTTTCAAGTTCAGCAATTAGTTTACTGTGTTCACTGGGCTCAAGCGCCAATAGCGGCGGCCTAACTCGAGCCCATTCTGGATCTTTGCTGTAATGGGCTACGGCCGCCTTCATTGCCGGAATCATTGGATATTGAGCGTAGACCGAACGAAGCGCCGTTAACGCCTCTTGTGCTTGGTCTGCAGTTGGTTCTTGCCAGTGAGCTGCTAAGTCCGCAATCGCCTTAGGATTAACATTGGCCATCGCTGAAATACAACCCACGCCACCTGCGCGTAGGGCGCGAAGCAAAAAAATCTCACTACCAGCGTACACCCTAAACCCAGATCCAAGTAAGGCTTTAATAACTGACTCGGTATAAGGCCAATCGCCTGAACTATCTTTAATACCCACTACTGTATTGGGATAGGTTTTTACTAAGCGCTCCAGAAGAGGAACGCTAAGGCCAACTTTTGTAACCTGCGGAATGTTGTAAACATATATTTTTAGGTTTGCATCGCCCACTGCCTCAATAATCTCCGCGTAATACTGAAAGAGACCTTCGTCGGCAACATCTTTGTAATAGAAAGGGGGCAGCATTAAAACGCCTGCACAACCGGCCTTAACTGCAGATCTTGTCATCATCGATGCATCTGCGACAGAGCATGCGCCAGTTCCCGGCATCATGTTTTTAGGGTTCAGTCCACCTGCAATAAGTTCATGAAGCACATCTATTTTTTGCCCAGCTGACATTGAGTTGGCCTCTGAGTTGGTCCCAAAGACAGCTTGACCAACCCCATTACTCTGGAGCCACTGGCATTGACGTAACAACTTTTTACTATTGGGACTGCCATCCGCATTAAAGGGGGTCAGTACCGGGGACAAAACAGCAGATAGGGTAGAGGTGTGAGCAGACATTCAAAATCTCCGACTAGAAAGAAATGGGGGTTGGAAGGGACTGGTGATTAAAAAAGGCCTCAAGATTGTCGATTGCCAGATTGGTCATTGCTTGACGGGTTTCTTGTGTGGCGCTTCCAATATGAGGAGTAAGCAGTACATTCGATAGAGTTAAGAAATCAGCCTTTGGGTTGGGTTCGTTCTCAAAAACATCAAGGGCGGCACCTGCAATAACTTTGTTTTGCAAGGCGTTGATGAGATCATCTTCATTTACAACGCTACCGCGTGCAACATTAATCAGATAACCCTTCGGTCCAAGCGCCTGTAGGATCGAAGTATTAATAATTTTCTCAGTTGATTTGCCACCTGGGCAGGTCAATATTAGGATATCGCTCTCTCGTGCCAAATCCAGTAATGCGGAAAAAAATACATACGGTAGATTTTTTGGGCTAGGACCGTGATAAGCAATCTCCACTTTAAATGGCAAGAGACGTGCAGCTAGCTCTTGTCCAATTCGACCCATGCCCACAATCCCTATTTTTTTCCCTGCTAAGGAAGTGGTAAATGGAAAGGTTTCGGTGGCCCATGTTTTCTGGAGAACAAATTGGTGACCCTCAGAGATCTTTCTTAAAAGACCAAAAAGAAGTCCAATGGTAAGTTCACAAACAGCATCATTGAGAACGCCGGGGGTATTAGAAGCAATAATCCCCCTTTGCTTTAGATAATCGAGTGGGAGATTGTCGTAGCCCACTCCGCAAACTGAGATCATCTTGATATGGGGTAATTTCTCTAATAATGTTTCGCTTATGGGAAAAGGTGAACGAGTAATAATAGCCGATACCTCTTTGTAAGGAGAAAGTGTATTTACGTCCAGCAAATGCAAAACCTTGAGGCGCCGATCAATCTCTAACTTCATGATTTCAGGGAAAAAGCCGACCTGTAATACGCTATTGACGGGAATCATGTCTCTCTTCTGCTTTTATTGGAATAATGTGACATTGTAAGTCGATATTTTTATCATTTTGGGAACGATCCAATGAGTGTAGCGAAAGATCCGAAAGCATCAGTAAATCAAAGTACCCCAACAGGGATTCGTAAGGGGCTCACTCGCTATGGCGATACGGAGTTCTCCCTATTTCTGCGTAAGGCTTTCATCAAGGCAATGGGGTATAGCGATAGCGCTCTGGAGAGACCTATCATTGGTATTACAAACACTTACAGCGATTTCAACCCATGTCATGGCAATGTGCCGCAAATGATTGAGGCGATTAAACGGGGAGTGATGCAGGCTGGTGGTATGCCCATGGTATTTCCAACGATATCTATCCATGAGTCCTTTGCATTTCCAACCAGTATGTATTTGCGTAATTTGATGGCACTTGATACTGAAGAGATGATGCGCTCACAACCGGTAGATGCAGTTGTTTTAGTAGGGGGTTGCGATAAAACGATTCCAGCCCAACTGATGGCGGCAGCTAGCTTGGATATTCCTGTGCTTTCAATACCAACAGGACCAATGTTAACGACGCTTCATCAGGGAGATCGCTTAGGCGCCTGTACGGATTGTCGGCGCTATTGGGGAAAATTTAGAGCGGGCGAAATTGATCAAGAAGAGATCGATGAGATCAATGGCAGGTTAGCGCCAACGACTGGAACCTGCATGGTCATGGGTACTGCTAGCACTATTGCGTGCATGGTAGAAACCGCAGGACTTAGTTTGGCAGGAACGGCAGCTGCACCAGCGGTCATGGCAGAGCGTTTTCGTTTATCGGAACTGACTGGAAGAAGGGCTGTGGAGCTTGCAAAGACAGCTGATCAAAAAATATTTTCACCACGAGCAATTCTTACACCCAAGGCCCTCACAAATGCTTTGACCGTTCTGCATGCGATTGGTGGATCTACTAATGCCTTAATTCATATTACAGCCGTGGCAGCGCGCTTGGGCATCAAGATTGATTTGGATCAGGTTGATCAATTAGGTAGAAATGTTCCGGTTTTGGTTGATCTCAAACCTAGTGGCGCCCATTACATGGAGCATCTTTATGAAGATGGTGGCTTAATGGCAGTGCTCAAAGAGCTCAAACCCCATTTGTACTTGGATTGCCTAACGATCTCTGGAAGAACTCTAGGCGAAGAGATCGAGCTTGCTAAAGTGACCAAAGTAAGGAAAGTAATCCGAATCTCAAGCGATCCTATCTTTCCGGTGGGTGGCTTAGCGGTCCTCCGTGGTAATTTGGCCCCTCGCGGAGCTGTGATTAAACACTCGGCAGCTAGCCCAGATTTATTGAAGCATCGGGGGCGTGCTGTCGTGTTTAGTTCTTTAGAGGATTTGGCATTGCGGATTGATAGCCCGGATTTAGATGTCAATGCCGATGATATTTTGGTGTTACAGAATGCTGGACCAAAGGGCGCCCCAGGAATGCCAGAGGCGGGATATCTGCCGATCCCTAAAAAATTAGCCCAAGCTGGTGTTAAAGATATGGTCCGTATTTCGGATGCGCGAATGAGTGGTACGGCATTTGGAACAATCGTATTGCACATCACCCCAGAATCTGCCGAGAATGGCCCCCTTGCTATCGTTCGCAATGGCGACATGATTGTCTTAGATGTCAGTCAGAGACTTTTACAACTGGAGTTGGATGATGAAGAGATACAAAAACGCATTGCTGCTCTGGCACCACCAGCAGAGCGTCTTGCTATTCCAGAATCAGGATATCGGCGTTTATATCAAACTACAGTAACCCAAGCGGACATTGGTTGTGATTTTGATTTCATGGTTCCATCGATGACAGGTACCGCTCCCATTTTGAAAGGTTTGTGAGATGTTATTTAATCCAGCAGATACTAAGGTTCTGATTGTGGGTGGCGGAACGATGGGCGCCGATGTTGCGCTTGTTTGTGCACGCGGTGGTTGTACGACATATGTATTTGAAGCAAATACTGAGCGCTGTAAAGTCTTGCCAAATTACTTTCAAACTAAATTACTGGAGATGGGTTTTGGTCAGCGAGCCCACTTAATTTCTTTGGTAGATTCGCTTAATCAGTTTGATTGGTCAGGGATTGATTTGGTGATTGAGTGTGTGCCTGAGAAAATAGAGATTAAGCAAGATTTATTTGCTCAACTCGAGCAAGTCGTGAATCCTCAGACTGTATTGGCTAGCAATAGCTCTAGTTTTCCGATTAGTCAAATTGCAGAAGGCTTAAAAACCTCCGCCCGAATGATTGGTCTGCATTTCTTTATGCCCGCCCACATCGTCCCCTGTGTGGAAGTGGTCTATGGTGAAAAAACTTCGCGCTTGGTCGCTGAAAGTCTGAGTCGCTTAATGACCGCGTGCGGCATGGTACCGGTAACTGTTAAAAAGGATTTACCAGGATTCTTGGCTAATCGCTTACAACATGCACTTTCTCGTGAGGCCTTTGATTTAATCGATGCCGGCATTGTGACCCCGGAAGATGTTGATAAGGCGGTGCGCTTTGGTTTTGGCTTTCGCTACCTGGCAGCGGGACCGGTGCTGCAACGCGATCATGCGGGCCTAGAAATTCATGCAGCAGCGGGTGCGAGTATTTATCCATCACTCAATAACAAAGGCGAGATCGCCAAGTGCCTTAAAGACAAGGTTGATGCTGGTAGTTTAGGTATGAAAAGCGGTCAAGGGTTTTATCCATGGACTGCCGATGCTATTAAAGTAGAGCGGCAGCGTTACGATGAGCTGCTACGAGGGGGTTTGAAACTCATTCAAAAAGAACTCCCGGAGATTAAATAAGGTGAAGCACGAGATTCGGGTCTGGGATTTACCAACTCGTCTATTTCATTGGATGCTTGCTCTTTGCATCGTTCTTGGAGTTGTCTTCGTAAAGATTGGCGGTAACGCCATGCAATGGCATGCATATTGTGGCTATATTGCCTTAGCCTTAGTACTCTTTCGGATTATTTGGGGATTTGCGGGATCCTGGCATGCCCGCTTTGCTAACTTTGTACCAAGTCCTAAACGACTAATTGCATATCTCAAGGGAGAGACAGCAGAAGGCCTTGGCCATAATCCTCTGGGAGCACTATCGGTAATCGCGCTTTTATTGGCTGTGCTCTTGCAGGCTTCCACAGGACTTTTTGCGGACGATGATATTTTTTTTCAAGGACCGCTGGCTAAATACGTATCGAATGCAACCGTTGCATTTTTGACGAGCGTGCATCGCTTTAATCAATACATCATCATGGCACTGGTTGCATTGCATATAGGCGCCATTATTTTTTATCAAATCTATAAAAAAGAATCCTTGATCGGACCTATGATTACTGGGGATAAAAAAGTCCTAGTGACTAATGAAGTCTCAGTTTCCACAGAATCAATCGACACTGGTAAGCAGCGCTTGGCTGCCCTAGCGATTTTTGTAACAGTAGGGGTTGGACTGTATTACTTGACTAAGTAGATATAGTTAGTAAGGTCCGTGAAGCCAGAATATTACTTTTTGCGGAAGTCATCGTGGCATGCTTTGCACGTTTGACTAGCAGCGCCCAATGCCTTTTTGAGGTTCTCAGGATTACCCGATTGCGCTGCACTATTAAGATCGGCTACTGCTGCTTGCATCTTCTCAGAGGCGGATTTGAACTTAGCCCCGTCTGTCCATATATTGGGCTGGGCTTTACCACCTTCTGTGCCAGCGCCAAACGCTTGCCATGGCATGCCAGATAGCATGCTAATAATGGCTGCATTACGAACCACATTGTCTTTGTTGTAGGGGGTCTCACCCTTTACTACCGCTGCCAAGCGCCCCATATGAGCGCCCATCAGCGCAAAAGTGCTTTGCCGATATTTAACCGCATCTTCTGGTTTCGCAAACTGTGCAAACGCTGGGCTTGCAATACTTAGGCTAATAGCAGAAATAAGTGTTCCAAGAGCAATACGGGAATAGTGGGTCTTCATAGAAACCTCCAAAAGAAAAATGCTACTAAGGTAATTCAAAGCATACCTGATTTTATGAAGGGTATTGCTAAGTTTGTTTAAGTCAATTTTTAGGGTGAAAACACCATTCTGAGCGGCGAGGTGAGGGCACGTAGGATGGCAATAAAAAGGTCACTTAATGGCATCATCCACCACTGCGATATGACCCCAGTAAAAAGAAGTCCTAAAACAATAAAAAAGCCCCAAGGCTCTAGTTTGCCAAACATCAAGGCTTGTCTTCGGGGCAGGATTCCGGCAAGGATACGGCCTCCATCAAGCGGGGGTAAGGGAAATAAGTTGAAAACGAGTAGACCAATATTCCAAAATACACCCGCTTTGGCCATCGAGATTAAAAATGGCTCATTGACATCAAAACCCTGAATTAAGATCCAAAATACTGCCCACAAAATAGCCTGAATGAAATTGGATCCCGGACCAGCCAAAGCCACCCAAATCATGTCAATGCGAGGATTGCGAAGTTGATTAAAACGAACTGGCACTGGTTTGGCATAGCCCACTAAAAAAGGAGAGCTTGCTAGGACAAGGGCAATGGGTATTAAAACAGTGCCAATTGGGTCAATGTGTTTTAATGGGTTTAAAGTAACTCTGCCTAGCAAAAAAGCAGTGTTATCCCCTAATCGTTTTGCGGCGTAGCCATGAGCAGCCTCATGGATTGTGATGGCAAAAATGAGGGGTATAGCATTAATTGCGATTGCTTGGATAGAATAGTCAGTAAACATAGCTACATCATATCGACAGGAGCCCATTGTGACCGATGAGAAGAAACCCCTAGCCAAACCCGCAGTTAAAGCCCCCAAAGCTCCACAGCGCCCACCAACTGGAAAGGGGCCACAAAGCTTAGGCGGAAAGCCTCAGCAGGGCTTTGGTGGTGGTAAAGGAATGATGCGTAAGGCTGGCCGCGGCCGTTAGGCCCGCCCAATCGTGGATAATGACCAATTACAGCCTCGCTGAAATTGGGAGATAACAATGAATGAATGGCATAACGAAGATAAAGGCGCTATTAATAAAAAGATCATTACTTTGATTGTGATGCTTGCAGCCGCCACAAGTCTTGCTATTTTGTTTGCATTAGTTGCCGCTCATACCGGCTATGTGTTTAGTTAGGACCTATTCATCATCCCAATAATGGGACTTCCACTGAGCGGTCTATCACTCGCAGCTATTTTTTGTGGGGCAGGTCTTGGTGC
>DBCI01000081.1:18090-21058 GCA_002292975.1 Polynucleobacter sp. UBA962
TGTTATTTGGTTGGGATTGCAGTTGCTTTTTTTGCAAATCATCCAGCTGTTTCTTCAGAGTGGCGACTCTTTATCATTACTGGTTTTTTGGGAGGGCTTACGACCTTCTCTAGCTTTTCTGCGGAGGTCGTCTCTCTCCTAGAACGTGGACAGCTTACATGGGGTTTGGGTTTGGCACTGATGCATGTTTGTGGTGCGATCGCCTTAACTGTTTTAGGTATCTGGACCTACCAGAGTTTTAAATAAAACCCAATACACCGAGTAAGGCTCCCAAGCCAATTAAGTAGAGCGGGTGTTTACGACTCACCAAGACAAACACAATACTAAATATGGTCAGCGCATAGGCCATTGCATTGCCATTAATCCGTTCCGCAATTTGCCAAGCAGATGCCAAAACAAGCCCAACTGCGAGCGCACCGGCTGAGTACTCAATCGTCTTCTTCCAGCGAATATGGCGCAGATTAGTTAGCACACGTTGCAGATAAAAAATAAGAATGCAGGAGGGCCAGCAAACCGCAAGGGTGGCCAGCAAGGCCCCAGTTAGACCAAACGCATGCCAACCAATTAAGGTGACAGTGAGTAGGTTGGGTCCTGGTGCTGCTTGAGCAATTGCAAAGTAATGAATAAATGTATCTGCATCAATCCACTTTTCTTGGTTAACAGAAATATCGTAGAGGGTAGGGAGTAAGGCATTAACCCCCCCAAAAGCAATTAATGAAAAAAGAGATAGCTTCACAAATAAGCCAAGTAAGCCGATCATCATTTGGCTTTATTCCAGGCAAACAGCAGTGCCAAAGGAAGGGTGAGAGCAACTACCCAGCCAAGTGCTAAATGAAATACAGTTGCCATCACAATACTAAGCGCAATCACAATGAGCATTGGACGATAGGAAAGCTCCTCTTTGAGCATCTTAAAACCAGTTGCAGCGATCAGCCCTACACCCACTGCCGAAATGCCACGTAGCATGCCCTGTACTTGTTCAAATTGACCATAGTGATCATATAAAAGAGCCAATAGAATTACCACGGTCATGGGCGCTACCATGAGCCCCCCAACGGCAGCAAAGGCTCCACGTAGACCGCCAAATCGCTGTCCAACGCAGACCGCTAAGTTCACGATATTAGGCCCTGGTACTAATTGGCAAATACCGAGGATGGCATTAAATTCTTGCGAACTGAGCCATTGTTTTTGTTCCACCAATGTTCGCCTTGCCCAAGGCAAAACACCCCCAAAACCAGATAGACCAATCAAGGTAAAGGTAATAAATAATCGAGCGGGACTTTGCTGCACGATACGGTAACTTGAATGATTTACTTAAATGGTAAGGGGACAGGCTTACCATCAAGCCATGCTGTAAGCGAGTTAACCATACCATTTGCAAAACTACTTAAGATGGGTTCCGCAATAAATCCTAAATGAGGGCTCATGAGTAAATTTGGGGTGTGCCGCAACGGGGAGTCCATGGGAATGGGCTCCATGTCAAATACATCAAGCGCAGCTTTACCGGGGCGACCCATCTTGAGGGCTTCAATCAAATCAGCGGTCACAATTAAGGCAGAGCGTGCCGTATTGACCAAAACAGAATCTGTACGCATTAGTTGTAAGCGCTCCAGATTGATTAAGCCTTTCGTATTTTGGCTAACGACTAAATGAAGACTAACGATTTTTGAGGTCTGCAAAAGAGTATCGAGGGGTACATATTCGCAATTTGCTGCTTTAGCTCGCTCGGTGGTCATATTCGGGCTCCAGCAAACGACATCCATTCCAAATGCCGCACCCACCTTAGCAACAATGCCTCCAATTGAGCCAAGACCAATAATCCCGAGGCGTTGGCCACTTAACATGGGTAAGACGGATTCTGGATTGCGCCATTGACCCTGCTGTAGTAATTGAGTTTGGCCAACGATATTTTTACTGGCAGCGAGGATCAGTGCCCAAGTTAGTTCTGCAGTAGTTTCTTTGGATGGACCACCAGCAGTGCATGCAATCGGAATTCCTCGATCAATGAGAGTTTGATGATCCAGAAGATTATTACGAGCACCCGTAAATAAAAATAATTTCAGTTTAGGCAGGCGCCTAATTAGCTCCGCAGGAAAGGGGGAGCGATCTCGAACTAGAGCAATGACCTCGGCATCCTTGACTACTTCATACAGAGTTTCTCCAGATAGGGGCTCATGGTGAAAACAAAGCTGGGAACGCTGAGCAATCGATGACCAATCCGCAAAGCGTTGCAGAGATTGCTCATAGTCGCCTAAAACAACAATTCTTGGTTGTGCTTGCATACAGAAAAACGTCTTCCCTTTTTTCAATTGCTTATAAATCGATGATAATTGATGTTTCTGGTGAAGACTTAAAAGGGGATCTATATGATTTTAGAAGTCGTTGATATACGAATTGATGAAGGTAAACAAGCCGAGTTTGATGAGGCGATTGTGCGAGGAGTGCGCACAGCTATTGCTCCAGCCAAAGGATTTCGGGGATTTAAGGTTAATCACAGTATTGAATCTCCTAACCGTTATTTATTGATGATCTACTGGGATACATTAGAAAATCATATGGTTGATTTTCGGGGTTCACCCGCATTTATAGAATGGCGCAGTATTGTTGGGCCATTTTTTACCCAACCCCCAGCCGTTGAGCATTTCAACTTAGTCGGTAAATCTAATTAGGGATTCGTTTTTTTAGGTTTGAGTCGACCCTGTGGCTTTGCTGCTAGGGTTGGCTCTAGAGTTTCGCGCTCATCAAAGACAAAACAGTCTCCCCGATAATGGGCAGAGCCAATATCTTCAAAGTATTGGAGAATGCCGCCATCCAATTGGTAGCTATGCTCTAAGCCACGTTCTCGTAGGTACAAGCCAGATTTCTCACAACGAATCCCGCCCGTACAGAAGCTCACAAGGGTCTTATCAGCAAGTTGCGAAAGATGTGATTCAATTGCCTCCGGAAACTCACTAAATTTACTAATATT
>DBCI01000067.1:0-1801 GCA_002292975.1 Polynucleobacter sp. UBA962
AGTGATTTCTAAATTGGTGCAAGGAACTTCAATGCGCCAAGATTAAATAGTTTACGGAAGCTAAATCGTTGTTTAGAAATATGGATGGTATAAAAAAACCCCAGCAAGCTGGGGTTTTCTCAGACAAACTAGAATTACTTCTTAGCATCTTTCTTAGCAGCAGGAGCGGCAGCAGCTGGCTTAGCAGCATCTTTCTTTGGCTCTTCCTTCTTAGCTTGAGCGAAAACACCAGTTGTGAACAAACCTGCAACTAAAATAGCGATGATCTTTTTCATGTAAAACTCCAAAATAAAATTAATAAACGTAGTCTCCTACGGAATTTTTACTACCACCTTAATCCGAACCAGTGTAGCTACAAATGGCTCTTACTAACGCGTACTCCTTCAACGTCCCTCGAACGAAAACCGTTGACAGTTTTATTACTTGAAACAAATTTCCAAGTAAAACAGGAGTCTAACAAAATTTAGCTTAAGAGCCATTGGCTATAAGGGTTAGGAGTTCGGCAGCAGCAATAAAGCCAAACGTTGCTGTAACACTGACCGCAGAGCCATAGCCAGAACAGGCTAAACCACCATGACTGCCTCCCAGCCGAGGTTCTTGGGAGTAAACCGCCCGAATACCCATCGGCTGCTTTAAATCCCTACTAAAGTAATGGTTTTTACGGAGATCTGCCCTAATTTTTGCCAGAAATGGGTCTTGAACCGTTTTAGCCAAATCGGCTGCGCTCACCATGCTGGGATTGACCTTTCCGCCAGCACCGCCACACATTACTAAGCCAATGTTGGACTGCTTGCAATGCGCAGCTAAGGCTACCTTTGCAGGAACATCATCGCAAGCATCAAGAACATAAGCGCCATTCGGAATGAGCTCTATTAAATTACTCGCAGAGAGGAAGGCGTCATGCGTTGTTAAGTGGATAGCTGGATTAATTTTGCGGATCCGCTCACCCATGGCATCTACTTTTGCCTTACCGAACTCTCCTTCCATCGCATGTAGCTGTCGATTGATATTGCTAATGGCAATGTGATCCAGATCAATCAAAACCAAATGCCCCACTGCAGAACGCGCTAAGGCCTCTGCTGCCCATGAGCCTACTCCTCCAAGACCCACCACCACAGCGGTCGCTTGGGTAAATTTTCGATAGGCATCTTCGCCATAAAGTCTAGCAACGCCCGCAAAGCGGCGCTCAGGCGTCTCTGTCGCGTTGTGCTGATTGACTCTTTCGTTCAACATAATCTCTTCTTTATACTCAATCTATGAATGAAACCAGCAAATCCCTTGCCGCTTTGCGCAAAAACTATACCCTAGGGCAGTTATCTGAGGATGATGTGCCCAAAGATCCTATTGCCTTGTTTGAGACTTGGTTCGCTCAAGCAAGTCGTGCACAGTGCCCCGAACCCAATGCTATGGTTCTTGCAACTGCCAATGCAGCCGGCACACCATCCGCTCGGGTGGTCCTTTTAAAAGGCTTAAGCCACGGTGATTTTTGTTTCTTCACTAATTATGAAAGCCAAAAAGGGAAAGAGTTAACCGAGCGGCCGCAGGCAGCCTTGCTCTTTCATTGGCATGAACTAGAACGTCAAGTTCGAATCAGTGGTGAAGTTTCAAAACTTAGTACTGCTGAGAGCGATGAATACTATCTTCAGCGCCCACCCGCCTCTCGCATTGGAGCGTGGGCATCCCCTCAAAGTAAGGTAATTGAGAGTCGTGCTTTTTTAGAACAGGAAGAACTGCGATTCCAGAAACAGTTTGGTGATAACCCAAGTCGCCCACCACAATGGGGCGGGTATCGTCTTAAGCC
>DBCI01000067.1:1891-4643 GCA_002292975.1 Polynucleobacter sp. UBA962
AGTTGGCAAATTGTACGATTAGCGCCTTAAAGAATCGCAAGCATTTTATCGAAGCAATGCCTGAAAGGTCTTCTGAAACTTACTGACCTTCGGTCCTACCACTGCCATGCAATACCCTTGAAATGGATGGGTCTGAAAATAGTTTTGGTGATAATCCTCGGCGGGATAAAAAATTGGGGCAGCTTGGATCTCGGTCACAATCGGACGACTAAAGTGCTTACCATTGCTTAGTTCAGAGATAAGCTCTTTTGCAATATGCATTTGCGTATCATCCAACGTAAAAATCACAGAACGATAGCGTGCGCCAACATCATTCCCCTGGTAGTTCAAAGTTGTTGGATCATGGATTACAAAAAAGATTTCTAAGATCTGCCGATAACTCACGATACGAGGATCAAAGTGAAGTTGCACAACTTCGGCATGACCGGTAGTTTCTGCGCAAACGGTTTCATAATCAGGATTAGGCACATGTCCTCCCGCGTATCCTGAAATCACTTTCTCCACGCCCTTAACCTGCTGATAAACGGCCTCAAGACACCAAAAGCAGCCGCCGCCCAATATTGCTGTTTGAACTGAATTTGTCATGCTCATCATCTTTCATTAAAAAGTTACGTGATCACTAAAACTAAACGTGCTGCAAATGCGATAAACAATAATCCAACCACTAGCCATAAGCCCGCCGCCCATTGTGGGTGTCGCTTAAATCGCTCCACCAATCCTTGCCCCGCCCAAATCAGAATCGTTAAATAACTCACGCTAATGATTTGCAAAATAGCTGCTAAGTACAAAAAACTAAGCGCAGGGTTAGGAAATTCTGGGTCTACAAATTGGGTGAAGAAAGAGAGAAAGAAGAAAATAGCCTTCGGATTAGTCAAAGATAAACCTAAAGCAACTATCAATGGATGTAATTGCAGGAGTCGCCCTGTCACCGATTGCCCTACAAAGCACTGCTTTTCTTGGTAGCGTCGCCATGCAATCTGGATTAAACCCCATCCAATCCACAGTAAATAGATCGCGCCCGCTAGGCGCAGAGTCATAAATAAGAGCGGTGAGTTTTGCAAGAGAGTTGCCGCCCCCAATACCACCGCCAATATCAACAGAGTATCGCCCAACACAATACCCAAAGAGGCCCAAACGCCAGAGCGCCAGCCCCCTTGCGAAGACGCTGTTAGTACATATAGAGAGTTCGGTCCAGGGAGTAAAACGATGGCGATTGTGCCCAATATGAAGGTGGGTAAATCGGTAACCCCGATCTGCGCCCAGTTCAACCAATCATCCATGACTAGATCATAAACAGGAAACGTGTCATAATGGAGAGCTTTTTGAAACATCGCCCCCAGCAATTTACATTTTTCAGCGATTGGTTTTTACCCCGCTGCCGCTTGTCTGATGGTCGATGCCCTAGACCATCGCGCCCCTTTTAACTTGGCGCACAACCGGAGACATCCCCGACGGGGATGTGTAATTGCATGTCGAATTCTGCTGTAGTACTTAACTCATCTTTTGAGTCTTTTAACCTAGCAAGCCCGATTCTTAAAAATATCGAAGCCTTAGGCTATACCCAAGCAACCCCTGTTCAAGCTCAGGTCATTCCTGCGGCAATGGCAGGTGGCGATTGGCTAGTTAGCAGTCAAACGGGAAGCGGTAAAACCGCTGCCTTTCTTTTACCTTTGCTAAATCAATTATTTATTGCTAACCCCCATGGCAGTCCTGTTCCTGGGCGTGCGCAGCCAAAAGTATTAGTCCTGTGCCCTACCCGCGAACTTGCTCAACAAGTAACAGCCGATGCCATTAATCTGGCTCGCGGCATTAAAGGTTTACGCATTGCGACCATCATGGGCGGTATGCCCTATGGCAAGCAAATTCAGGCTATCAAAGGTGCTGGTTTGGTTGTTGCTACGCCAGGCCGCTTATTAGACCTCTTTAATACTCGCGCTATTCGTTTAGACCAAGTGGAGTGCCTTGTGGTTGACGAAGCTGATCGCATGTTAGACCTTGGCTTTGCGGAGGATCTTGAGGCAATTGATGAGCGCTGTAAACAACGGTCACAAACATTGATGTTCTCAGCGACTTTTGCGCCTCGCATTATGAGTTTGGCCTCCAGCCTGACTAAAGATGCTGGTCGTATTGAACTCGCCCATGCTGGCGAAGCGCATGCCAATATCTCTCAGAAACTTCATTGGGCTGACAACATGGCGCATAAACATCGTTTGTTAGAGCATCTCTTATCGGACCCCGATCTTGATCAAGCGGTTGTATTTGCAAGTACCCAAATTGAGAGTGAGAAAATTGCTGATACTTTACGTGCCAATGGCTATCAAGCAAGTGCCTTGCATGGTGCGATGCCTCAAGCCGTACGTAATCGTCGCCTAGATGCCTTGCGTAAGGGTCAAACTCGGATCTTGGTAGCTACCGACGTAGCAGCGCGAGGCATTGACGTACCGCGTATTAGTCATGTGATTAATTTTGGCTTACCGATGAAACCCGAAGACTATACCCATCGTATTGGTCGTACCGGCCGTGCTGGACGTAATGGCATCGCCATCACACTCGCAGAGCATCGTGATCGGGTCAAAATCAAGGCAATCGAGCGCTTTACACAGCAAACTATGACTGCTGCGGAGATTGTTGGTTTAGAGCCCCAAAACAAGCCTAGCTTCAATAAACCAAATCATCGCCCTGGTGCTGGTGCAAAACGCGGTAAGCCTAAGTTTGCTGGTCAAGCACGTCCTGGTTCAAACACACGCTTTAG
>DBCI01000067.1:4679-14982 GCA_002292975.1 Polynucleobacter sp. UBA962
CGTTCGGGTTCGTTTCAGAACGCTAATAGCAAGCACTAACCACTAGCTTTTTATGTTGCAGCGGAAGTCTCGCTCTCCATCGTGTTGGCAGGTCATTAAAAATGGTGCGCCCAAGGGCGCACCATTGTCATTGCAGGAGTGGCTCAGTGATACCGGCTCGCTTACTCGCAAATTAGAATCCGCACTGCACTATTCCCCAAGTCACCACTTAGAACTTCGGATTCTGGCAGACTGTCGACAAAACTTAGTGCCTTCCGAACGCGCATACTTTAGGCGCCCACTATCGCGCTCGCGTATTCGAGAGATTACTTTATGCGATCAGGGCGAACCGATTGTTGTGGCCAGAAGCGTTTTACCCATTACCAGCTCCATTGGAACCAACCATGGAATTCTGAAGCTCGGGCATAAGCCTCTTGGCGCGGTCTTATTTGCTAAGGATTTACGCGGGCGCTTTCGACCTACTCGAGAAATTATTCGTCTCGATCATCATCACCCAGAATGGAAAGCATGCCAACGACGTTTTAAGGCTTTACCTAAACGGGTATGGGCCCGCCGCACGCTCTACCAACTCAACGGTCATCCGCTGTTGGTGATGGAGATTTTCTTGCCTGCTCTACAAGCCAAGCTAAAGCTGCTTGGGCAATAGACTCATCGCCAGGATCACACACTAGAACTTGAGTAAACCCTATCTCCCGAGCGACCTTGGCAATATTAGGATGGGAGCAAAGAGCATGGCAGTTTATCGCCGATTGAAAAGAACTACCCAGATGGCGGACTGCCTCCGATGAGGTTAATACCCAAAGACTTGTATTTGCATGCAGTCCCTGAACTAGCTCCCATTGACTACTGGAAGCATCCAATGGGATGCGTGTATAGATTGATAAAGCCTCGACATTTGCACCAACTGCTTGCAAGTGATCCATTAAAGACTCGCGCCCACCGTCGCCCTTCAGAATCAGAACAGGGTATTTCTGCCAATCCTGAATATGACTTTGCAGGCTGTGCCATAAACCTTCTGAATCCGATTGATGCTCCAGTGCTGGCATGATGATTGTCTGGGGATTAAGCCCATGTCGTAATAGTGCATCTCGACTACTGCTGCCAACCACCCCCACAAGCGCTTGTGGACTGATGAGTTCATTCCAGACCATTCCTGCATCGGTAATGGCGCGCATGGTGCACTCTATGGCATTGGGGCTTACGAAAATAATCAGCCTGGCATTTGTGAGTGCTTTGCTTATAGCAGTTACAGTTTCAGAATCATTTTTTGGAACGATGGTGAGTAGTGGCAATCCAAGCACATCCACTGAAATTGCTTGAGTCTGAGCACCGCCCCGGATTAACTCAATTAATCGTCTTGCCTGACCGCTCGGCCGAGTCACAATAATGGCTGGATCGCTAGCCATCACCAATCCTATTGGGGCAGTAAAGCGGCCGCACCTTTGGCCAAAAGATCGTCAGCAATTGCAAGACCAAATGCCTCAGCCTCTTCGTATGAGACGATCGTTCGCATCCCGTTTGCCAAACAGATCTGCTGGCCATCCGTACTTGCCACATAGGAGCGTATGCTCATTTCGTTAGGGGATAGCCACTGGGCATGGGCGGCTAAGGGTACCTCACAAGATCCCCCAAGTTTGCGAGAGACCGCGCGTTCAGCTGTCACCGCCAAAGCCGTTGGTAAATCATTTAAGGGGGCCAACCAAGCCTTCACCTCGGGGTGAGCACTTAAAGTTTCGATACCCAAAGCACCCTGTCCTGCCGCTGGAGTATGAGGGTCATAAGGAAGTAATGCCTTAATCCGTGAGTTCATACCTAAACGTTTTAGGCCAGCAGCTGCCAAAATAATAGCCTGATACTCACCTCGATCCAGCTTTGCCATGCGCGTATCTAAATTACCGCGTAAGGGCTCGACTTTGAGCTGGGGGTAATTACTCCGAATAATTGCTTCGCGACGCAAACTGGATGTGCCAACTACCGATCCTGGTGGCAACTCGGCCAGGCTGACATAGTTATTCGATACCAAGGCATCCCGAGCATCCTCGCGCACCATGACGCACGATAAATCAAAACCAGCCGGCATCACCATGGGTACGTCTTTTAAGGAGTGGACCGCTAGGTGAGCTCTACCATCCTCAAGGGCGTTCTCAAGCTCTTTAACAAACAAGCCCTTGCCCCCCACTTTGGATAGGGCCCGATCGAGGATTTGATCCCCTTTCGTGGTCATTCCTAGGATTTGAATATCACAGTCTGGATATAGCTTGCGCAGGCAATCTTGGACATGTTCGGCTTGCCACATTGCAAGCCGGCTCTCTCGGGAGGCAATTATTAAACGCTTTGGGCTCATAAGGACGACTTAAGAATTAAAATAAATCATTACTGCACACAATATACTGTGTTTATGAGCACACCTAAAAATTCTTTAGCCAATAAGTCCAAAGCATGGTCTGGCCGCTTTGCTGAACCGGTCAATGCCCTCGTGCAAGCCTATACCTCCTCTCTCCAGTTCGACCAACGTCTTGCGCTAGTTGATATTGCTGGCTCGCTAGCCCATGCCGAGATGCTGGCTGCCCAAAAAATCATTTCAAAGGCTGATTTTCTGGCGATTCAAAAAGGGATGGCGCAGATTGAGAAGGAAATTATTGCGGGTAAGTTTGAATGGCAGTTAGCCCTTGAGGATGTCCATCTCAATATTGAAGCGCGCCTAACCAAATTAATTGGCGATGCAGGAAAACGCTTGCATACTGGGCGCTCACGCAATGATCAAGTGGCAACTGATATTCGTTTATGGCTTAGAACAGAAATTGATCAGATTTTGGCTGACCTCAAACGCTTACGAACTGCACTGATTGATCAAGCCGAGAATCATGCGGCCACCATCATGCCGGGCCACACACACTTACAGGTGGCCCAGCCGGTTACTTTTGGTCATCATTTGATGGCCTACTACGAAATGTTTACCCGCGATGCACAGCGTCTGAGTGATTGTCGCAAGCGGGTTAATCAACTGCCTTTGGGTGCGGCTGCCTTAGCCGGTACCAGCTACCCAATTGATCGGGAGCGGGTTGCTAAGACCTTGGGTTTTGAGGGAGTGTGTCAAAACTCTCTCGATGCGGTCTCGGATCGTGATTTTGCAATTGAGTTTTGTGCAGCGGCCTCGATATGCATGATGCACGTCTCGCGCCTATCTGAAGAATTAATCCTGTGGTTGAGCCCACGCTTTAGCTTTATTGACTTACCCGATCGGTTCTGCACCGGTAGCTCGATCATGCCGCAGAAGAAGAATCCCGATGTGCCCGAACTCGCGCGTGGCAAAACTGGTCGAGTCAATGGTGATTTGATTGCCCTGTTGACCCTAATGAAGGGTCAGCCATTAGCCTACAACAAAGATAACCAAGAAGATAAAGAACCATTATTTGATGCTGTAGACACTGTAGCGCAGACTATACAAATCTTTGCGGATATGGTGCCTCAGGTCGTGGTAAAGCCTGAAGCGATGCTTCAAGCTGCCCAAGAGGGTTTTGCAACCGCAACCGATCTTGCTGACTACTTAGTCAAAAAAGGAATGCCCTTTCGGGATGCCCACGAAGCGGTAGCGCACGCGGTCAAGCTCTGCCTCAAAAAGAACTGTGCCCTGAATGATCTAAGCCTAGCTGAATTAATCAAAGCATGTGGACTCAATCCAAAATCAAATCCAATAAACAATGACATCTTTACCCTGCTAAGCCCCAAGGGATCGGTCGACTCACGCAATCATGTCGGCGGTACTGCTCCAAAGCAAGTCATTGCTGCGATTAAGCGTGCGCGCACTTCCCTAAAAAAATAATTGGCTAGGTTCTAACGCAGTCGACGTAGTAGCCGTTGTTGCCTTCTGCATTCTTCACCAGACCATGAATATCAGTCTCAAAGCCGGGGAACTGCTGATTAAAGTCGCGGGCAAACCGTAAGTAATCAACGATTGATTTATTAAAACGCTCGCCTGGGATTAAGAGCGGGATACCAGGTGGATAGGGCGTAACTAACATTGCAGTAACACGGCCCTCTAGTTCATCAATGGGTACTCGATCAATATCTTTATGGGCCATCTTGCTCCATGCATCCGCTGGAATCATGGCGGGCTCCATATTGGAGAGATACATCTCCGTGGTCATCCGTGCCACATCACGACTCTTATAAAATGAATGAATCTGTGCAGAGATCTCTTGTAGGCCAACGCGCTCGTAGCGAGGATGTTTTGCCACAAACTCAGGCAAGACCTTCCAAAGTGGTTGGTTCTTATCAAAATGATCCTTGAACTGTTGCAACTCGGTTACTAGGGTATTCCAACGACCTTTCGTAATACCAATGGTGAACATGATGAAAAAGGAATACAGCCCAGTCTTTTCGACAATCACACCGTGCTCCGCAAGATACTTGGTGACAATACTTGCTGGGATGCCGATGTCTGCAAAATTTCCTTCAACATCAAGGCCTGGGGTCACGACCGTTGCTTTGATCGGATCAAGCATATTAAAGTCCTTGGCCAAATTACCAAAGTCATGCCAATAGGCTTTGGGCTCTAAGACCCAATCATCCCGTGTGCCAATGCCCTCATCCGCCAAATGATCTGGACCCCAAACCTTAAACCACCAATCTGCCCCAAACTCATCATCGACCTTGCGCATAGCTCTGCGAAAATCCAATGCTTCAGCAATCGATTCTTCCACTAAGGTGGTGCCGCCAGGAGACTCCATCATGGCAGCCGAGACATCGCATGAAGCAATAATGGCGTACTGTGGGCTAGTTGAGGTATGCATCAAATAAGCCTCATTGAAACAATCGCGATCAAGCTTACGCTCCTCAGCATCCTGCACTAAAACTTGAGAGGCTTGTGAAAGACCTGCTAACAATTTATGGGTTGATTGGGTCGAGAACATCAAACTTTTCTTGGTCCGTTTACGGTTTTGCCCAAAGGCATGCATGTCTTGGTAGAAGGGATGAAAGGCGGCGTGTGGGAGCCACGCTTCATCGAAGTGCAAGCTATCGACTTTGCCATCGAGCATCGACTTGATCATTTCAACGTTATACAAAATACCATCATAGGTACTCTGTGTAATCGTTAAGACGCGTGGAATAACGTTTTTATCTTTGATGAAGGGATTAGCATCAATCTTCTTCTTAATATTGGCCCACTCAAACTCTTCTTTAGGAATGGGTCCAATAATGCCCAAGTGATTGCGCGTGGGCATTAGGAACACAGGGATTGCACCCATCATCATGATTGAATGAATGACTGACTTATGGCAATTGCGGTCGACTAGAACTACGTCACCTGGGGCAACCGTAGAGTGCCAAACAATTTTGTTAGAGGTAGAAGTGCCGTTGGTCACAAAGAACAGGTGGTCCGCACTAAAGATACGGGCCGCATTGCGTTCGCTCGCCACTACGGGACCTGTATGGTCAAGAAGCTGTCCAAGTTCTTCGACTGCATTACAAACGTCAGCCCGCAACATGTTCTCACCAAAGAACTGATGAAACATCCGACCGACAGGGCTCTTTAGAAAGGCGACGCCACCGGAGTGGCCAGGGCAATGCCAGGAATACGAACCTTCTGAGGCATAGTGAGTGAGCGCCCGAAAGAATGGCGGCGCCAAGGAATCTAAATAGACTTTGGCTTCACGAATAATATGACGCGCTACAAACTCGGGGGTGTCTTCGTTCATGTGAATGAAGCCATGTAACTCACGCAGAATGTCATTGGGAATATGGCGGGAGGTACGGGTCTCACCATATAAGAAGATTGGAATATCTTCATTACGCTTACGCACTTCAACCACAAAGGAGCGAAGATTATTAATCGCGGGAAGATCGTTTTCATCCGCATCAATCGTTGCGTCAAACTCTTCATCATCGATCGAAAGAATGAAGCAAGATGCGCGCGAGGCCTGTTGTGCAAAGGACGTGAGATCACCATAACTGGTTAGCCCAATCACCTCGATGCCCTCCCCCTCAATTGCAAGGGCTAGATCACGAATACCTGAACCTGAAATATTTTCAGAGCGGAAGTCTTCATCAATGATGATGATCGGAAACCGAAATTTCATAATGGTCAGGTCTTTGGTAAGGTAACGCCGTGCTGACCTTGGTACTTGCCACCGCGGTCTTTATAAGAGGTGCCACACACTTCATCGCTCTCGAAAAAAAGAACTTGAGCACAGCCCTCGCCGGCATAAATTTTTGCAGGTAATGGTGTTGTGTTCGAGAACTCGAGAGTGACATAACCCTCCCACTCCGGCTCAAAGGGTGTAACGTTCACAATAATGCCGCAACGTGCATAGGTGCTTTTGCCCACACAGATGGTCAAAACACTGCGCGGGATCTTGAAATACTCCACGGTCCGCGCCAATGCAAAGGAGTTGGGCGGGATGATGCAAACATCACCCTTGAAATCTACAAAGGACTTCTCATCAAACTGCTTAGGATCAACAATGGTGCTATTAATATTAGTAAAGATTTTGAACTCATCGGCACAGCGAATGTCATAACCATAGCTCGAGGTGCCATAACTCACAATTTTTTGACCAGCGTCATTCGTGCGGATCTGACCAGGCTCGAAGGGGCTAATCATGCCCTGCTCTGCATTGCGCCGTATCCAGTGATCAGATTTAATAGTCATGGCGGGATTGTAAGACTTTCATGCCCGGCTGGACATAAAGCGGGGTTTTAGGGGCTTTAACTTGACTGAAAAACCACACGCTCGGGGGCATTGTAGATCTCAAAATGCTTACCTGAGCAGCGGGACAATAAGGTGAGGTGGGTCTTGCGAGCCAGCTCTAAGCCCATTTGCGTGACCCCAGAGCGGGTCAGGAGGAATGGAATACCCATTTGGGCACCCTTAATGACCATTTCGGAGGTCAAGCGACCAGTCGTAAAGAAAATAAGGTTCTCGCCTGGGCGATTTACCAACCACATTAAACCTGAGATCGAGTCCACCGCATTATGGCGACCAACATCCTCAATCAAGTGGATTAGGCGTGCTTTGTTATCTCCATCGCGCTCAAATACTGCACAGGCATGTACCGAGCCCGCCTTTTTATAAATCGTCTCGTGTGCCCGGATCTGCTCTAACAAATCCACAATCGCAGCTTGATGCAATTTAGGACCCTCTGGTAAGCGTATTTGCGCCATATCCTCCATGAGCCCACCAAACATCGTGCCCTGACCACAGCCGGTGGTCACCACGCGTTTGCTGGTGATTGCATCAATATCGACCGTACTACGTCGTGTTTTAACAGCGGCAGAATCAGTCTCCCAATCCACCTGGATACTTTCGATATCCGCCGGAGACTCTACTAAACGCTGGTTGCGCAAATAACCCAATACCAGGGCCTCTGGGGCTGATCCCAAGGTCATTAAGGTCACCACCTCGCGTTTATCGAGATAAATGGTCAGAGAACGCTCGCCAGGGATAAACGTAGGCTTACGCCGCCCCAGCTCGTCGATAATCTCAACCTCATGCACCACCGGTACGGAGGCATTACTCATTGTGATGGGGTGTTTCCCGCTTGCAGCCATTCTGTCTCCACGACGCCAAACTAAACACTATTTTGAGCTTATTTTGACCATTTAACCATTCTTATCGACCATCACTTTAACCGGAGACTAAAATCATTGCTGAATCGATAAAAATAAAATGCGTCAACTTTTAGTCACCTCCGCCCTGCCCTATGCCAACGGCCAAATCCATATTGGCCATTTGGTGGAATATGTGCAAACCGATATCTGGGTGCGCTTTCAGAGAATGTGTGGCCATGAGGTCCATTATGTGGGTGCCGATGATACCCATGGCACACCCATCATGTTGCGTGCTGAGAAAGAAGGCATCAGCCCTAAAGAGCTCATTGATAAAGTCTGGCATGAGCACAAACGAGATTTCGATCACTTTTTAATCTCTTTCGATCACTACTACACCACCGATAGCCCTGAGAATGAAATGCTCTCGCGCGAGATTTATCTCAAATTACGCGACGCCGGTTTAATAGAGAAACGAGCGATTGAGCAAGCCTACGATCCTGTTAAAGAAATGTTCCTGCCAGATCGTTTCATTAAAGGTCACTGTCCAAAATGCGGTGCCGCCGATCAGTATGGTGACTCGTGCGAAAAATGTGGTGCCACTTATGCACCAACCGATCTCAAAAATCCGTATTCCGTCGTGAGCGGTGCCACCCCCGTTCGCAAAGTATCCGATCATTATTTTTTCAAGCTCTCCGATCCCCGTTGCGAATCCTTCTTACGCGAGTGGACACAGGTCAAGACACCACTTCAGACTGAAGCAAAAAATAAGATGAAAGAATGGGTTGGTATTGAAGGGGATAGTAAGTTAGGTGATTGGGATATCTCGCGCGATGCGCCTTACTTCGGCTTTGAGATCCCCGATGCACCAGGTAAATATTTTTATGTCTGGCTCGATGCCCCGATTGGCTACTACGCTAGCTTTTTGAATTACTGCAAGGCTAAGGGGTTGGTCTTTGATGACTGGGTTAAGCCTGATAGCAAAACTGAGCAATACCACTTCATCGGTAAAGATATTCTGTATTTTCATACTTTGTTTTGGCCAGCAACTTTGCATTTTTCTGGATACCGCACCCCCACAAATATCTTTGCACACGGTTTTCTGACGGTCGATGGTGAGAAGATGAGTAAATCACGGGGCACCTTAATCTCCGCACATAGTGTGATTGAAGCAGGCCTTAATCCTGAATGGTTTCGCTACTACTTTGCGACCAAATTAAACGCCAGCATGGAAGATCTTGATCTTAATTTGCAAGACTTTGTGGCTCGTGTGAATAGTGATCTCTTAGGCAAATACATCAATATTGCCAGCCGCAGCGCTGGATTTTTAGTGAAGCGCTTTGAGGGCTGTGTTCTTGACAGCGCAATGGCTCATCCGCTTCTTGACACGATTACTAGCTCAAGTAACGGTATTGCTGAGCTCTACGAATCAAGGGAGTACGCCAAAGCAATTCGGCAAATTATGGAATTGGCGGATCTTGTAAATGGCTTTGTGGATGAGAACAAGCCCTGGGATCTTGCCAAAGACCTCTCTCGCAGCGCTCAATTGCATGAAGTATGCAGCGTCATCTTGGAGTCCTTCCGTTGTTTAAGTCTTTACCTTAAACCTGTTCTGCCTAAGCTAGTGTCAAACGTCGAGACTTTCTTGGGAGTTCCGGCAATGCAATGGCAAGATATCAAAACTCCTCTGAAGAGTAGCTCGCCCATTCAACCCTACAAACATTTGATGACACGGGTCGAGCAAACCCAGCTTGACGAACTGCTAAAACTCAATCTTTAAGGCCTCACCCAAAAATCGTTAATAATGGGTGGTAGTAATTCCTGTTTTATTCTATAACTTATTGATTTTATGAAGAAATATAAATCGCAAGCCACCCAATTCTTAGAACAACTCAAGTCTCAAAAACCGCATCTTGAGCAAGCACAACGGGAAGGTCGTGCACTCTTGTGGGATAAGCCCCAAAATCCCGAGGAGACACGTCGTACTCAATTAGCACGCATCAAACAGCATTCTTACGTGTATCACAATGAGTGAGGAGCTCGAATCACTTGCAACTGGGCCATCGGAAGAAAAGATTGATGGTTTAAGTGCTGCGTTTGCCAAACTTTATGGCGAGCCTTTATTTAAATTACCCACCGATTTATATATCCCGCCCGATGCTCTCGAAATCTTTCTGGAGGCATTTGAAGGCCCGCTAGATCTATTGCTATACCTAATTCGGAAGCAAAACTTCAATGTCCTCGATATTCCGATGGCTGAGGTGACTCAGCAATACCTCAGTTATATCGATCAAATTCGGCACCATAATTTAGAACTTGCCGCTGAGTACTTATTAATGGCTGCGATGTTGATCGAAATCAAATCGCGTATGTTACTGCCCATGAAAAAAGCAGATAGCGATGAAGAGGTTGATGACCCACGCGCTGAGTTAGTTCGTCGCTTGCTCGAATATGAAAAGATGAAATTAGCTGCACAAGAACTCGATCGCATGCCCCAACTGGGTCGTGACTTCCATGTGGCACATGGCTATGTCGATACCACGGTAGCCATCACTTGGCCTGAGGTCAATTTAGAAGATTTACAAATGGCGTGGCGCGATGTTCTCCACCGTGCCAAACTGAATCAGCATCACACGATCACCCGCGAGCAATTATCCGTTCGAGATTTTATGACGCGCATCTTGCGACGTTTACAAAACGCACGATTTGTAGAGTTCAGTGAACTCTTTGAGGATGCCATTAAAACTGGTAATGG
>DBCI01000007.1:0-13974 GCA_002292975.1 Polynucleobacter sp. UBA962
GTGCAAGAACCCTTGAGCTCAAATTTAGGGCAACAAGTAATTATTGAGAACCGGGGTGGTGCGGGCGGATCGATTGGTAGCGAGGCAGCAGCACGGTCAGCGGCAGATGGTTATACCGTTTTATTTACCTTATCGTCGCACACTATTAATCCTGCGATTTATCCAAAACTGACATTCAATACGGAAAAAGATTTTCTGCCGGTGGTCACGATCGCATCCTTGCCACAAATACTGGTTGCCAACCCAGACTTTCCGGCTAAGAACGTTAAGGATGTAATTGATATGGCAAAAGCAAAACCCGGTACGGTGGCCTATGCATCGGTTGGGAATGGATCTCCAGGGCATTTAGCAGGCGCGATGATGGCTGGTGGGGCTAATGTGAAAATGACCCATATACCGTATCGCGGAGGCGGCCCAGCTGTAACCGATGTGATGGGTGGTCAAGTGCCATTACTTTGGGTATCGATACCAGCAGCAGCTAACTTTGTTAAGGCTGGCAAGCTAAAAGCTTTGGCAGTTTCTACAACAAAACGTTCTGCCGTGTTTCCTGATGTTCCCACCATGATTGAATCGGGCTTTAAGGATTTTGAAGTGGACTCGTGGTATGCCATGTTTGTTCCCGCCAATACACCCAAGGCTGCCGTTGATCGCTTAAATGCCGCAGCTAATAAAGTTCTGGCCTCGCCTGAGGTTAAAGAAAAATTACTCAATCAAGGTGCTGAAGCTGTTGGTGGTTCACCAGAGGCCCTCGGACGAGTTGTAAAAGCAGAGCTTGTCAAATGGGATAAGGTTGTGAAAGAGAATGGCATTAAAGCCGAATAATGAACACCAGCACAGTTTCACCGGTTGTTGATCTGATCGCTCGAGCACGCTCTGCACAGAGGGTGCTCGATGCATATACCCAACAGCAGGTTGATCTGCTAACCCAAGCAGTTGCTTGGGCAATTTTGGAGCCAAGTCGCAATCGCGTGCTAGCCGAACTTGCTGTTGCCGATACAGGCCTTGGTGATGTAGAGGATAAGGTTAAAAAGAATTACCGTAAGACTTTAGGTCTGGTTCGCGATCTCAACGCTGCAAAAACGGTCGGTCTGATTGCCCATAATCCTGAGACAGGTGTTAGTGAATATGCAAGGCCCGTCGGTGTTGTAGCAGCCATTACGCCGTCTACTAATCCAGGCGCAACCCCCATTAATAAAATACTGAATGCACTTAAGGGTCGCAACGCGATAATCGTAGCGCCGTCGCCAAAGGGGCAAAGCACGTGTGCACGTTTATTAGAGTTTGTGCATGCGCAATTGGATTTATTAGGAGCGCCACGTGATTTAGTCCAATGCTTACCGGCACCCATTACAAAAGAAGCAACACAAGAACTGATGCGTTTAGCAGATTTAGTGGTGGCAACCGGATCACAAGCCAATATACGTGCAGCCTATGCGAGTGGTACCCCCGCATTTGGTGTGGGCGCAGGAAATGTGACTGTCATTGTTGATGAACACGCGGACCTAGCATCTGCCGCGCAGAAAATTTTAGTATCCAAAACATTTGATAACGCCACTAGTTGCTCCAGTGAGAATGGCCTGATCCTAATTGATTCCGTCTACGATGCTGGGATTAAAGCGCTTGAGGCAGTAGGGGGTGTAATGCTGGATGCTGCTGATAAACAGCGCTTGCAAGCAATCATGTTTCAAAACGGTAAGCTCACGGCAACACTGACCGCTCAATCTGCCAGCTATATTGCTAAGAAGGTTGGTCTTTTGCACCCTAAAGCCAAGGATGCGAAGTTCTTGATGGTGGAAGAAACAGGGTACGGGCCATCTGCGCCATTTTCTGGAGAAAAATTAAGTCCTGTTCTAACAGTATGGCGGGCAAGCGATTTCAAACAAGCTAAAGAGCTTCTTGCTCATATTTATTCGTATCAAGGCGCAGGGCACTCCGTGGGACTTCATACCGCAGCAAAAGGGGAGATTTTAGAAGATCGCGCTGCACAATTAGCACAAGAACTTCCGGTGGCGCGTGTGATTGTGAATCAAGCGCATGCCATTGCTACTGGTGGTAGTTTTGATAATGGCCTGCCATTCTCCTTGTCGATGGGCTGTGGTACCTGGGGTAAAAATAATTTTTCTGAAAACATGAACTATCGGCATTACTTGAATATCTCAAGAATTGTGCGAGTGATTCCAGAAAAGCTTCCTAAATTGGAAGATTTGCTTGAACACTACTTTCACCGCTTTCCTAAATAGTCTAGGTTTTGTCGATTGCATAAGGAAGCAGTTCATCTACAACAGGTATTAGAGTATTGGGCGCAACAGCAACCTGATCGAGTTTTGCTATTTGCACCAGAACCCAATCTAACGCTCAGTTACCATCAACTTCTTAATGAAGCCCAACATTTGCATGCTTGGTTTGATCAATTAAAAATTAGTAAGCACGGGCATGTTGGCCTATTGATGCACAATGGGCGGCAAACCACGAGTCTCTTTTTGGAAACGATGGTGGGCGGGAGAGTTATTACGCCCTTTAATTTATTAGCACCACCAGAGCAGTTAGCATATTCGCTAGACCATAGTGATATTGAAATACTCTTTTATGCTCCCAATAATAAAGATGCGTTATTTACTGCATTGCCTTATGTGAAGCGCACAGTACCGCTGATCGAGCTTGATCCTGATGCAGCTGTTGGTCCCTATATGCATACAGAGCCTATTCGTCTTCCGGAGCTTACTGAAAATCATCCAGCATTATTAATGTACACCTCAGGAACTACCGGAACACCAAAGGGGGTTTTATTAAGTCACCGTAATTTAATGCATGCTGGTAAATCCGTAGGGGAGTGGCATTCTCTAAACCCAGATGATGTGGTTCTCAGCTCTTTGCCGATCTATCACATTAATGGCCAATGCATATCCACTATTACACCGTTTTATACCGGCGGCGCAATTATTTCCCCGCATCACTTCTCGGTAAGTGCGTGGTGGGATTTGGCACAACGCTATCAGGCGACCTGGATCAATATGGTGCCAACCATCATTGCTTACCTTATCAATGCAGCTAAATCAACAGGTAAGAAACCAACTCGCGAAGCTTTAAAACGGATTCGTTTTGGACGATCGGCATCTGCACCTTTACCACCGGAGCACCATAAGGAATTTGAAACTCTTTTTGGTATTACCGTAATAGAAGCAATGGGTATGACCGAGTCTTCCTCAATGGTGTTCTGCAACCCGCATGATGAACGTCGCCGTTATGGCAGCCCTGGATTGCCGTGCGGAGTTGAAGCAAAGGTTATTGATCCTAATGGAATTGCACAGGGCGATCAAATCGTTGGTGAAATATGTTTGCGTGGCAATAATGTCATGAGTACCTATTACAAGGGAGAGGCTGAAACCCAAAAAGCATTTGGTGCGGATGCTTGGCTAAAAACGGGTGATCTTGGTATGCGCGATACCGATGGCTTCTACTTTATTACAGGACGTCTTAAAGAATTAATCATTAAAGGCGGAGAAAATATAGCTCCCCGAGAAATTGATGAAGCGCTTTTAAAGCATCCCGCAGTCCTGGATGCGGCAGCGGTTGGCATACCCGATGTAAATTATGGCCAAGAAATTATGGCCTGCATTATTCTGAAAGACGATATGTCGTGTGATGAAACTGAGTTGCGTGACTTTTGTATTAAAACCTTGGGTAAGTTTAGAACCCCCAAAATAATTAAGTTTGTAAAGGATCTACCACGAGGCGCCTCTGGCAAAGTACAGCGCCTGAAATTGATCGAATTAATCGACGCCTAGGGTTAATTCTGCTCACTCAAAATAAGGTCAGACGCTTTCTCGCCTAACATGACTGCTGGCCAATTAGTATTGCCAGATGGTACGGTGGGCATCGCTGAGCAATCTACAACACGTAGATTAGTTACGCCCCTAACTCGTAGCTTCGAATCTAAAACGGCATTGGCCTGATGATCGGGCCCCATCTGGCATGTGCCCGTTGGATGAAAAATGGTGGCGCCATTGTTACGGCAAAACTGCAATAAATCATCATCGGACTGCGGATTATCGGGTTTCAGTTCACGCTCAATCAAAGCCTTCAGTGGTCCTGTTTGGGCTAGTTTGCGAGCAAATTTAACAGCCGCCACACTGGTATCACGATCGTGTTGGGTAGATAAATAATTAGCCATCATCTTAGGAGGTACTAATGGATCGGGTGAAGCAATGCGCACATAACCCCTTGACTCGGGTCTTAATTGACAAACAGACATTGTGAATCCTGGGAAAGGGTGTACTTGACCGCCTGCCATATCCGCAGACAATGTAGCCATATGAAACTGAATATCGGGGGTCTTAGATTGCGGCATCACTTTAGTGAATAGCCCACCTTGATTAATACCAATGGAGAGCGGGCCTCCGCGAAAGAGTAACCAGTCAAGCCCAATTTGTACTTTGCCTAGGAGGGAAGAAAGCTGAACATTGGTAGAGATATTTTGATTGAGCTGGTAGATCAATCGATATTGCAAATGATCTTGTAAGTTCTCGCCAACCCCTGGAGAGTCATGCAATACTGGGATGCCATACTCTTGGAGTAACTTAGCCGGCCCAATACCAGACAATTGTAAGAGTTGTGGACTTTGAATGGCACCCGCACTCAGTAATACCTCACGCTGGGCTTTGATGGAATATCGCTGTCCTGCTTGAATGTATTCAATACCAATTGCTTTACGTTCTGCAAATAGCACTTTACTGGCCTGTGCATTCGTAATGATGGTCAGATTTTTACGAGACCGTATGGGTTTTAAATATGCAACGGCAGCACTGCAACGCAAGCCATTATGTGTACTTAATTGAAAATATCCCACACCCTCTTGTTCTAAATTATTAAAGTCTTCTGTTTTAGGAACCCCCAACTGATTGGCGCTGGTAATAAATGCTTCCACAAGGGGATGTTTTTTCTTAATAGAGGAGGCGCGTAAGGGTCCGTCTTGAGAATGAAGAGGTGCGCCTAAACGGTCGTTTCCTTCCGCTTTCTTGAAGTAGGGCAGTACATCATCCCAGGACCAACCCGCATTACCAAGAGATGCCCAATGATCGTAATCTTCTTTCTGACCACGAATAAAAATAAGTCCATTGATCGAGCTTGAGCCCCCTAAACATTTTCCTCGTGGCCAATATATTGGACGACCATTCATGCCGGGGTCTGACTCTGTTTTAAATTTCCAATTAACCTTAGGATCCCACATGGTCTTGCCATAGCCAATGGGCAAATGGATCCATGGGGAGCGGTCTGGCGGTCCTGCCTCAATCAAACAAACTCTGTGATTAGGGTTAGCAGAAAGTCGATTGGCGAGTACGCAGCCTGCCGAGCCGGCACCAACAATAATGTAATCAAACTCTTTGGAGGCCGAGGAAATCACGCTAATGAACCTGCCTTAGCCCCAAGATTTGACGAGCCTCTTTGCCACTTGCTACTGCACGACCTTGCTTACGCGCCATCATGGCAACGCGAGCTACCAGCTCGGCATTATCTTTTGCCACGCGTGTTTCGTCGTAGCGTAAGTTATCCTCTAAACCGGTTCGTACATGACCACCAAGCTCTAATGCCCATTCGTTCACCGTCAGTTGGTGGCGACCAATGCCTGCGGCAGTCCAGGTAGCGGTAGGCATCACATCATTTAGTTCTTTAATCAAAAACTCTAAGATCGATCGCCGCACAGGCATTGCATTTGGAACGCCCATCACAAACTGTACATGTGGAGGGGCCTTTAACAATCCCTTCTTAATCAAATTGGCTGCGTTATACAGCATCGCCAGATCGAATATTTCTATTTCAGGCTTAATTTCATATTTCAGCATCTCGCCAGCAAGACCTTCTACAAAATCAGTCGGGTTTTCATAGATGCCTACTGGAAAGTTCGTGGAGCCCGTTGCTAAAGAAGCCATATCAGGTCGATGAAAAAGCATGGCACCCCGCGCTGCTTGATCTCGACCACGACCACCTGTAGAGAACTGGACAATCATTTCAGGGCAATATTTTTTTACTCCCTCTTGCACTTGGGCATACAAATCGGGATTCGAGCTTGGGCTTTCATCAGGATTTCGAACGTGGATATGAACCAATGATGCACCGGCCTCATAGGCTTTATGTGTTTCTTCGATTTGCTCAGACGGTATAACTGGCAAGCCCGGGCAATCCTTTTTTCTCGGAATGGCTCCTGTGATAGCAACAGTAATAATTACGGGTTTAGTCATTCTTTCTCCTAAATAAATTTAGTCGGTCTTAAAGCTTATTGCCGTAGGCTTTCCTCAAGCTCAATTGCCGCAGTAATTAATATTGGCACTGATTGTTCTGCCATCTTGAGTGTGAAGCGGGGGGTTGGACCATGCGCGGCAAGCGCTGCAAATATCTTATTTTTAGCATCGCGTACCGGTACAGCAACGCACACCGAGCCCTCTAGATATTCACAATCGTCTAAGGCATAACCTTGGTCAGCAATTTTTTTTATCTCACGAAATAAATCATCGTAATGCCTGAGGGTCTTCGTTGTGTAACCATCGAGGGGTTCTTTGCCAACAACGCGCTTCATTTGGTCTTCATGCATAAAGGAAAGGAATAATTTGCCACTCGCCGTACAGTGCAGGGGCACGCGCATACCAGAGTCGATATGGAGGCGAATGGGTGCAGTAGTTTCGATACGATCTAAATAGAGCACCTCGTTGCCATCCAAAATATTGAAGTTGCAGGTTTCTCCAATGGTCGCCACCAATCGCTTCATTACGGCTAAGCGTTGTGAGCGTACAGAATCTGCGGAAAGTAGGCCAATACCCATTAAGCGAAATTTGGCACTTGGTTGAAACCGCCTGCCGTTGGCATCCCGCTCAATAAAGCCCTGACTAACGAGGGTATTGAGTAGTCGGAAGGCGGTTGGTTTTGCTAAACCAATCCCCGAGGAAATGTTCTCGAGGGTGAGCGGGAATTCTGAGTTAGCAATGAGTTCTAGGATAAGCAAGACCTTTTCGGCCATGCTGGACTTACTACCCTCAAGAACGGTAACAGAACCCAAGGATTCAGTAGTTTTTAGGGGCTGAGCACTTAATTTATGCATAAAAAAGCAATTTACTTGTTTTAAGGGATTTTAGGTATTAACCCTTAAATCATTTCATCTGATGATACTTTATATTTCATTAGAGAAAATATCAACCCTTAGTTTATTGCCATGGCCTCAAAAAAAATACCGCAGCCCAAAAAGCCTAGAGCCAAGCCATTTTCTAAGGTAAAGAAAAAAATAGCTCCGATGATGGGAACTACTGCTCTAACCATGGCTCAAGTCAAAGAGGCTATTGCTCTATTAAAGAATGCTGGAACATTTAATACGTTCTCGTATAAAACCCCAGACTTTGAACTGGAGATTGAGCTACGCAAAAATTCAAGTGCAAATGCGAGCTCTAGCATCCTTACCACAGCACCCACACCCACTAAACAAGTCATTGCGGCAACCCAATCATCCAATTCGACGGCCAGTAGTAAAGCAGCGCGCTCACAGAATGCCTACGAGATATTAAGCCCCATGGTGGGGACCTTTTATCGCCGACCGAACCCTGATTCACCCCCGTTCGTTGAAGTTGGTGACAATGTGGATACGGATACCCCTGTGTGCATCGTAGAGGTCATGAAACTACTCAACACCATCGCTGCATCCCGCCAAGGCCGTGTTATTGAGATTTGCGTTGCAGATGGCGCAACGATCGAGGCAGGGCAAACACTCATGGTATTAGAGTTAGAATGACTAAAAACCCAAGCGCATCTCGAAAAAAAATGCCGTTTAGCATGATTGATGTTACCTTACGGGATGCTCATCAGTGTCTTTGGTCAACTCGCATGACCACGGCGCAAATGTATCCGGCTTTAAACCAAATTGATCAATCCGGATATGCCTATATCAATATTCTGGGTGGTGCGGTTTTTGATGTAATGGTCCGGTTTTTACGAGAAGATCCTTGGAAGCGTATGGCTTTCTTAAGTCGTGAGCTCTCAACACCAACGGATGCGTTAACGCGTGGTCAAAGTATTTATACCTTTGAATTATTTCCAGATGATGTGGTGGATTTAAATATTAGTTTATTAGCGGAGTCGGGTGTTAAGGTTTTGACTGTTTATGACGCGTTAAACGATAACCGCAATATTCATTCTTCGGTTGCGTCGGGTAAAAAAAATAGCATGTTAATTAATGCCATGCTTACCTATGCTCTTAGTCCAGTTCATGACGATGCTTATTTTGTTTCTCGTACTAAAGAATTAGTTGATTTACAGGTCGACTTTATTTCAGTCAAAGATCCCACGGGTTTATTAACCCCCGAGCGTGGCGCTACCTTATTTCCAGCACTGGTTGCGGCTGCCAAAGGCATTCCGCTTAAGTTGCACTCTCATTGCCAATCTGGTCTTGCTCCTTTAGTTTACGAAGAGGCCATTAAGGCAGGTTTTCAGTTCGGCTATGTGGCAACTAATTGCTTGGCAAATGGCGCGTCATTGCCATCGGTTATGGAGGTCTTAGCGAGTGCAGAGCGCTTGGGCAGAGCTCCCACGATGAATCGCACTGCCTTGCAAGAGGTGGACGACTATTTCGATTGGATTTGTACGCGTGATGATTTACCTCGCGGCGAACGTCAGAGCTTCGATCCCGCCCTGTACGAGCATCAAATTCCGGGTGGCATGATTTCAAATCTGCGAGCTCAGTTAGCCACGCTGGGGATTGCCCATCGAGAACACGAAATTCTTGAGGAAACCGCCCAAGTTAGAAAAGATTTGGGATATCCGATTTTAGTCAGTCCATTTGCTCAATATATTGTTACGCAAGCTGTATTAAATGTGATGCAAGGGGAGCGGTATAAAACGATTCCTGACGAGGTTAAGTTATATTTACGCGGTCATTATGGGAAATTAGCGGGCACTCCTAGCGCCCTAGTGATGGAGCGTGCTGGTGTTGACTATAACCCTAATGAGCGCCCTGGTAATTTAATTGAGCCTGCACTCAAACGCCTAAGAAAACAGTGGGGTAAATCCTTATCTCGTGAACAGCTTTGTCTACATGCCTTTTACCCTCCTAATTTGGCTCTTGGTTTACAGGATGGCGCGCTTACCGCTCTAAAGCAGGGTAAGGAATTACACGCATTTTCAGAGTTAATAAAGTTTCTTTCTCAGCGGAACGATTTTTCAAGAGTTAAGACCCGCTTGGGTGCTGTAGAGTTGACTTTTAGTTTGTAGGAAGGGCCAGCAGTTGGGCGAGTTATCGCCTTCATAATGCTGGAGTTGTGTTAGATTGGCAGTACGTTTTTGTAGTTGATTGGTGTTTAAGATAGTTTTTTTAATAATAAATTAACAGGAGACAACGATGAATGAACTGAAAATTTCTCGTAGGATATTTAGTGCCTTAGCCATTGCGATGGTTGCGGGACTTGCTTTACCCGTAAGCGCTCAAACCACAAAGTTTAGCGATATTGGTTGGCCAGAGAGCGCAAACGAAAAGGTATCTGCTAAATCAATTGCTTGGCTCAAAGAAAAAGGCTGGTGGCCCATGCAGGTAGCCTTCCAACCACCTTGGTCTGGGCAAAATACCATCATGTTGGTTATGGATAAAACCGGTTTACTAACCAAGCGCGGTGTTGATGCAAAGTTTCAAGCTTTTCCATCAGGTCCAGCAATCAATGAGGTAATTATTTCTGGTCGCTTTCAGTTTGGCAATGGCGGTAATTTTCCATTTACATCATTATTTGATAAGGGCGTTCCAGTTAAATCGATCGCTATTATTAATGTGAACTTGATGCACGCTATGCTAGTGCCATTAGACTCTCCCATCAAATCGATTAACGATTTTAAGAATCGCAAAGAACCCGCAACTATTGGTTTGGTAACAGGTTCTTCAGCCGAATTCTATGTTCAATCAGCTTTTAAGTCCCATGGAATTGTTATCGGCAAAGACGTCATTCTAAAAAATATGCCCCCTGGTGAGCAAATGGCCATGCCAAAGGGAATCGATGCTGTAGTGCCTTGGGATCCAACACCTACCATTATGGTGAAGGAGCGCAAAAATGCACGTATTATTAACGACAGCTTCCCTTACAACATCTATGGCTCTTCATTCTTTGTACGTCAGGAGGTCATCGATAATGCGCCCGATGTAGTGCAAGCCTTTACCGATGCAGTCGTGGAGGCATCACTATGGATTCGTAAAAATCCAGATGCTGCAGTAAAAGCGATGCAAGAGGACCCAAATCTCAAGAATTTCTCTCCTCAGATTTTGCGTCAGCAAATTGATGCTTATAACAATCTTTATAAGCCGACCTACCTCCATCCACTTCCACAGTTTTGGGGCAAGGCGAATGAAACAACTTATGAGTGGTTATTTGATAATAAGAGAATTCAAACAAAAGCAAATGCTGCTACATACGCTGGTGCAGTCGATTCTCGGTTTATGGATCGTACCTTCGCTAAATTAGGTTGGTCTACTCCAAAAATACCGCCATTTTTGACTGCCTCATGGAATGCTCCGCTGGATAAAGTTCCCTATCCAACATACTCTACTCCTTTGAATACCAGCAAGCCACAGCAGTTCCCAGAAAAAGGTGATTTAACAAAAGATTGGTCATTTGATGGAAAGATGTTTAAGCCCTAATGTTTAATCAATTTTATCAGCTTCGTCGCTTAATTCTTCTCTTGGTGCTACTGGCTGGCTGGGAATTTGCCAGCCGGTTTATCTTAGATAAAACTCAAGCGACCCTGCTACCACCACCATCTGCTGTTGTAAACGGCTTTATTGAGTTGGGCGCCTCGGGCGAATTATGGAAACATCTTCGTGACAGCTTGAGGCGTGAATTCGTAGCTTTTTGTTATGCAAGCGTGGCAATTCCTTTGGGAATTATTATGGGTTGCTTTAAATGGGTAAACGAGCAAGTTGACCCCATTATTGAAATACTGCGACCCATTCCACCGATTGCCTGGATTCCTTTGAGTATTTTATGGTTTGGAGTCGGTAATATCCAAAACCAATTTATTATTTTCTTAGGAATCTTTTTCCCCATCCTGCTCAATACGATTGATGCTGTCAAAAACATTGAGCCAAATTTGATACGCGCAGCCCGTTGCTTAGGAGCGCGTGGCTTGAATGTCATTACACGAGTTGTTTTGCGAGCTGCTTTGCCACAAATTGTGACGGGTATACGGATTGGCCTTGGGGTTGGTTGGATGGCATTAGTAGCTGCTGAACTAGTTGGTGCCAATTCAGGCTTAGGGTTCTTAATTAATGACGCGCGTACTGTATTACGTACCGACTTCATATTAGATGGGATGCTATCAATTGGAATCATTGGCCTAACAATTGACCGTGTTATACGTTACTCAGCTAAAAAATTAATGCCATGGTCACGTGCCCTAAATGCCTAATACGTGCAATAGAAAGCGATTACCTTAATGTCAGCCTTAAAAGTAGAGAACGTTAGTAAGATTTTTCCAGCAATCAATAGAAGTCACGCCGTACAAGCCCTACAAGATATCTCTTTGGAGGTAAAAACCAATGAATTCGTTTCTATTTTAGGTCATAGCGGTTGCGGTAAAACGACTCTGTTAAATCTAATTGCTGGTTTTGAGAAACCGACTTCTGGCCGAATTGAATGTGCTGGTAAGGAGGTTAAGGAGCCTGGGGCAGAGCGCGCAATGGTGTTTCAAGACTATGCCTTATTCCCTTGGCTCACGGTGCGCGATAACATTGCATTTGGCCTGAATATTAAAGGTATAGATTCAGCCACTATTAACCAAAAAGTTGATCATTTTGCAAACCTAGTAGGTTTAGGTGCTTTCGTTGAGAGCTACCCTCATCAATTATCAGGGGGTATGAGACAGCGGGTTTCCATTGCGCGGGCTTTTGCAGTGGATCCTACAGTCTTATTAATGGACGAGCCATTTGCTGCGCTTGATGCTCAAAATAGGGCAATGATGCAAAAGGAAATGATTCGGATTCTGGCGGAGGAAAGCAAGACAGTGGTATTGGTGACCCACAGTATTGAGGAGTCCATTAATTTATCAGATGTCATCATCATAATGACCCGTAGACCCGGTCGTGTGAAAGAGGTAATTCGCGTACCAGAACCTCGTCGTATGGTTGAAGATACCCCCAGCTACCTTGAAGTCCGCAGAAAGATACGCGACCTTATCAGCGATGAACATGATTTAAGCGATGTGAGTTGAGTCCGGCAGACTGGTTTACTTTTGCTTTAATTATTTTCAGCGCTACCTTAGGTGGCATCGTGCGACGCTTAAGCGGTTTTGGCGGGGCGATGGTGATGTCTCCCATGCTAATGGGATTTTTCCCCTTAGTGTCATTGATACCCTTAATTAATGCGATCGAATTACTCGGGGGATTTTGGTTAGCCAAAAACTGGCGCGTTGATCCTGCAGATCGCTCTCGACTTTACAGAATCCTTGCCGTAGCAGCAATATCGTTACCCATTGGCATTTTGATTGGGATGCAGTTTTCTTCCTACTCTCTTAAGATTGTTGCTAGTTGTGTCGTTCTTTTATTTTCTCTATATCTCTTAATCAAGCCACACATTAAGTTATTAGTGACGCCAATAAAAGACAGTATTGCGGGTTCTGGTGCAGGTCTTTTGCTGGGAAGTTGTGGCTTTGGTGGCCCGGTAGTGGCATTGTATTTAAATGCTAGTGCATTAGATTTTAAGCGGGTGCGCCCTTTGCTGTCACAAGTCGTATCTGGCCTAGCACTCTTAGCAATCATTACCGCCAGTTTTTTTAGTACGAGTTTTGCGTGGGTATTATGGCTGTTAGTGGGTGTGCCTGCCTTTCTCTTGGGCATTTATATTGCCAGTCGCATTGATAGCTATCATTTAGTAAGTGAATCCAAAATAAGATCGATCTCTATCTATTTCTTAATGGGAAGCGCAATTTTTAATATTGCCGTCGGAGTTTTTTTGTAATGTTATTACACTAGCTCATTTAATGAGCTAGTAACTTTGCATACTGATTTCTTAACAAGGAGGTCATATGCGTACATTAATGGAGTGGGCTATTTGGCTTATTTTTGCAGAACGTCCAGGAGAGTGGGATAGAAAAGAATGGGTCTGTCACATTAGCCGTCAATAAGTTCTATGGGCGCCAGCCCATTTCAAATGCCTTAGGTATCGCGGGGGCTTGAAAAAAGTCATTGTTTTATAGCAAACTTAGTCTATATTCATAAATAATGGCGTGCCTTGACGTCGATATCAAGGCAGAAAGGGGGGGGTGGTGCTTAATATTCTTAAATTAGATGCCGGTGGCATTCCACAGTGCTGGATTGATACGGAAGACGCTACGCGACATTACGCCGATAACAGCGTCCTTTGGACCTTAGGTGACCCCGTTGCCATCATGCGTGGAGGTATGTCGCGCCTAACTGGTCGCCAATCGATTATTGAGTTGCACTCCATCATTGCTGTAAAAGGCTCTGCCAAGATTAATTTATTTGATGTGGTTCCTGCTATCACCAAACGCAAACTCTATCGACGTGACCGCGGTCTTTGCGCATATTGCGGTTGCCGCATTTCTGAAAATGATGCTGAAGCTGAACATATCGTTCCCAATAGCAAAGGTGGTAATTACACCTGGATGAACTTAGTAGTCTCATGCCGACCCTGTAATCAGCGCAAGGGTAATCGCACTCCAGAACGCGCGGGGATGAGTTTGCTTTATGCACCTTACACCCCTAGTTTATACGAGGACATGATTTTAAAGGGCAGAAATATTCTGGCAGACCAAATGGATTTCTTGGCAGCCAATTTACCAAAAGATAGCCGAATACTGCAAGACCCATTTTGGGTTTAGTGGTCGATTGCATTTTGCAATCACGTTACTTTCTAGTTTCCTCAGATGAACGGCTTACGCATCCTGAAGCCTCGCTCGATCGCACTGATTGCAATTCTTGTTTCGGTACTAGGACATCTTTAT
>DBCI01000007.1:14067-15149 GCA_002292975.1 Polynucleobacter sp. UBA962
GAATTACGTGTGGAGCCCGTTCGCAAGGTACAGCTCAGCAAGCCTACTGCACCCGCACCTTCTGTACGCGACGATTACTCGAATGCTGTGGGTGATGGTGCAAAGATTGAGGCGGGTGATGGGGAAGAGAATGGTGGCCAAGGTGGTGAGCAGGCCGGACAACCATTTCGTATTCCTGAACCTGGCATTTATTACTACGATGCCTACCTTGATGGGCAATATCTTCAAAGCGCATCCATTGAATGGCAGGTTGATGCAAAGAATGGTTATCGTTTATATATTAATATTCCATATGCATTTTTCGGGCCATTTATCTTTGAGTCCCGTGGCAGGATTGATGCTTACGGTTTAGCCCCAGATTTTTATGTTGAGCACTTGGGCAGCCGTCCCGTTCGCTTCAATCGCTTTGATCGTGATGGAACAGGGGGAGGGAAGTTATTCTTTTCCCAAAAACCTGATGAATTAAAAGATATACCTCCCGGCACACAAGATCGTCTAAGTCTAATGATGCAATTAGCCTCCCTTTTAGGCGGTAATGATCAGATTGATGAGAAAGGTACCGTACGGGAGATCCCAATTGCCAATCTCGATAAGCTTGAGATCTGGCGTTTTCAGAGTCAGGGGGAAGAACTTTCCGATGCGATCTTCACCATGGGGCCAACGGTCTTGCGCCACTACAAACGTTTACCTATGAAAGAACAGGATTTGAAACGCCGTAATGATATTTGGCTCATTAAAGATTTTGGCTGGATTCCTGGGAGAGTTCGTCTTGAAAATGAGAAAGGGCGAACCATTGAGCTCTTTTTTAAACAATTAGATCCAATAGCGGACCTACCAAAGTAATTCTTTATTTACCTGATTTCTTGCGAATTATTTGGCTAATCATGTTAAAGAGCATAGCGCCCGACATAGAGGCAGCAAAGATACTACTAATCTTATTTGACATAATAATGATTATACGCAGATATATGATATGGCACTATGGCTTAGATTCAACCAAAACAGGCTTTGGACCACCCTCATACTTCGTCTTATAAAGCTTCTCCCAGCGGGATCGTAAGCCTTTTGAGATCTCTTCTTGA
>DBCI01000049.1:0-16542 GCA_002292975.1 Polynucleobacter sp. UBA962
TAGTTTAAATACTGCCCACTAAGGGTACCCGAATACTTCGGATCAATAAAGCGAAAATCACCGCCTAAAAGAGTGCCTCGATGATTCATAAATCGTGGGGTAATTGTTAGATCACGATTCGGCGCAATGTTCACATAATACGGCTGAGAAATATCCAAACCATTCCTGGAGTTGTTAACAATGGTTGGGGATAAGAAACCTGAGCGCCTCTGTTTTGAAGTCGGCAATCTAAAATAAGGTGCGTACATGATGGGCACATCAAAAAAGCGCATAACCCCGTTCTTGCCGGTCATCACCTTTTGTTCCTGATCAATCTCAACACGACTTGCCGTGAAATACCAATCTAAGTTCTCAGGGCTGCACGTTGTATATATTGATTTATCAAAAACAAACACCTCGGCAGACTCAATCGTTAATTTATTTGCCTTTCCTCGACCGCGAACCTCCCGTAACTCATAATTAGGTTGATCCATTTCTCCTTGTTGAGCATCTACTTTAAAACGTGCGCGGGGCCCTGAAAATTCAGTATTTTCTTTAATTAACTGAGCGTTACCAATCAAATCAGCAATATCAGTATCTGGGTTGTAGATAATTTCATCGGCCTTAATAATGGTGGCATTACGGCGTATTTGTGCCCGACCTTTTAGTTTCATATCACGATCTACAACGCCATCAATTTCATCACTGAATGTGAATGTCAGAGCTTGGTTATCTGGAATTGCTGTACCTTGGCGCAACTGATCATCTAACTTCAGGGTCGTTACTTCACCGCGACTAGGTACTAAAGTAAGGGTTGGTACAGAACCTACTGCCAGAGGTTTTGGTGGATCACCAATCGGCGTGGGCGCTTGATTTTGTAGTTGCTGTTGGGTTTGATTCTGTTGCTGCGATGGTAATAATGGCGTAATACTATTGATCATGGGACCCAAATTTTGACCATGTGCTGGTATGTGCCAAAAAATAATAGGCACTAGGGTAAGGCCCAGGATCGCGCGCAGGGTCTTTATGGATAGAAGATGGGCGCTAATGCCAGCGCGACGGCGATAATGACTCATGGATGCAGACAGCCTTATTATACGAATCGATCATGCCTGATAACCGCCTTCAACAAATCAACGCCTGGCTAGAAAGCCAAAAGGGGCCGTGGGGCCTTAAAACCTCTACCCTCAAACCTGCTTCTGCTGATGCGAGCTTTCGTCGCTACTTCCGTCTTGAATGTGATCATCCTGAGTATTCTGCCCTAATTGTGATGGACGCGCCTCCTGATAAAGAAGCTCTAGGGCCATTTGTTCAGGTTGCCAAACTTCTACAAAATGCCGGGCTTAATGTACCGACGGTCTTGGCAGAGAACTACGCGGAGGGATTTTTGCTTCTAAGTGATTTGGGTACAAAAACATATCTTGATAGCATTGATAAGAAGAATGCCAAACAGCTCTATGGAGACGCGAGTGATGCGCTCATTAAGATGCAATTAGCTAGTCGGCCACATGTTCTCCCCCCCTATGATGCTGCCACCCTACAGCGTGAAATGGATTTATTTGAAGAGTGGTATCTCAAGCGTCATCATCAAACTCCATTAGATCAAAAAGAGCAAGCAGATCTCGGAACGATCTTTACCCTCATCAAAGAAAATAATGTGGCACAAACTCAGGTTTATGTGCACCGTGATTATCACTCGCGTAATTTAATGTACACCGATCAAAATAATCCGGGGGTCTTAGATTTTCAGGATGCGCTATATGGACCCATTACGTACGATGCAGTTTCTCTCTGGAGAGATGCGTATATCGAATGGTCAGAAGAAGAAGTCATTGATTTTTTGATTGACTACTGGGAAAGGGCTCGTAAGGTAGGTCTTGGGGTTCCCAATGACTTTGCGGATTTCTATCGTGATTTTGAGTGGATGGGATTACAGCGCCACCTTAAGATTCTTGGTATCTTTGCACGTCTTTATCACCGTGATGGTAAAGAAAGTTACCTAAAAGATATTCCTCTAGTATTGAAATACGTTCGCGCAGTTGCGTCGCGCTATAGTGCCTTAAAGCCCCTACTTCGAATTTTGGATCGAATAGAAATTAGTAAAGTATGAGCGCTACATCTGCATTCAATCTATCAAACTCTGTTCCCTGCTTATTACTAGCCGCTGGCCGTGGTGAGCGTATGCGTCCATTAACTGACACCATTCCTAAACCACTGCTAGAGGTTCATGGTAAGTCATTACTAGCGTGGCATCTTGAGGGTTTAGCAAAGGTCGGCGTTAAACAAGTTGTCATTAATCATGCTTGGCTGGGAGAGCAAATTGAGGCGGCCTTAGGTACCGGTGAGTCATTTGGTCTGCGCATTGAGTACTCTAAAGAAGAAACTGCTCTTGAAACAGCTGGTGGAATTTGTAAGGCTCTCTCACTTCTGAAAGCGAATGATTATTTTTTAGTAATGAACGGTGACGTCTTTGCCCCTCATTTTCCGATTAATGATCTCCTCAATCGAATCCTTGAGCTTCGTACCCAACAGCAATTTTTGGCCCACCTAATTTTGGTACCCAATCCACCCCAGCACCCCCATGGTGACTTTTATCTCGATGAACAAATCGTGAGTGATGCAGGGCCTGCGACCAAAGGTATTCCAAAACTGACCTTTTCTGGGATTGGCATTTATCATCGTGCCCTATTTAATGACCTTATTCCTGGTCAAAGTGCCAAACTAGCCCCTTTATTACGTAAGGCGATGGCAGATAATCGGGTTTCTGGTGAAAATTATCGAGGTTCGTGGCACGATGTAGGGAGCCCCGAACGATTGGCTGAGCTAAATAAATCTGAATCCTTATGAACCATCTCTCCTCTCATAATCCTCTCATCGTTACATGCCAGCAGCGGCGAGTTCGTCTGGCGCAAAATATACAGGCCAAGAGCGGGAGTGGTGTGGTCATTCTTTCGACAGCAGAAGAAAAGGCTCGTAATCGGGATAGTGATTTTCCGTATCGACACGATAGCGATTTTTTCTATCTCACCGGCTTTGATGAGCCCGGTGCGACCTTAGTCATGTTGATTCAAAAAACAGGCTTTGAAAGTCATTTATTTTGTCGACCCAAAGACCTTGAACGTGAAATCTGGGATGGCTATCGCTTAGGACCAGAAGCTGCTCCAGAGATTCTGCATCTCGATGCCGCCTATTCCAACACCGACCTCGGCAAAAAGTTACCCGAGTTTCTAGCTAATCAAGCTGCCATCTATGTTCGCCTCGCTAGCAACGCTCAGGTTGATCATCAGATCCGTGACTGGATGAGTCATGTGCGTCAACAAGCAAGAGCGGGAACGAATGCCCCCGAGGCCTTTCATGATATCGAATCCTTGATTCATGAGATGCGTCTCTTCAAAGGTCCCGGGGAGATCGAGACCATGCGACAAGCGGCTGCTATTTCTGCAGAAGCCCATATTCGGGCAATGCGCTCCTGCAAACCCGGCAAACGAGAGTATCAGCTGGAAGCAGAGCTTCTGTATGAGTTTCGCTATCGCGGTGCACAAAGCGTTGCATATAACAGTATTGTTGCCGCAGGTGCTAATGCCTGTGTCCTGCATCACCGTGCAGGTTCCGCTGAATTACTCGACGGTGATCTTTGTTTAATTGATGCGGGCTGCGAGCTTAATGGCTATGCATCGGACATCACACGGACCTTTCCGATTAATGGCCGCTACAGTGCTAGTCAACGCGCTCTATATGACATTACCTTAGCCGCACAAAAAGCTGCTGTTGCTCAAACCCGCCCTGGTAAAACCTTCATTGATCCGCATCACGCTGCGGTACGAGTGCTCACTCAAGGGTTGCTTGATGAAAAACTCATCAAACTCAGTGATGTTGGCTCCTTGGATAATGCGATTGAGTTGGGCGCATACAAACGCTTCTATATGCACCGTACAAGTCACTGGCTTGGTATGGATGTGCATGATGTAGGCTCTTATCGCGAGTCCCATATCAATCAACCAGTTGATCAAGAAAAGCCATGGCGTGTTCTCAAAAAAGATATGGTGCTCACGATTGAGCCCGGCTTATATATTCAACCGGCTGACGATATTCCTAAAGTATTTTGGAATATTGGAATTCGGATTGAGGATGATGCAGTTGTCACTGATCAGGGCTGTGAGCTTATCTCTCGCGGGGTTCCAGTGGACCCTCTCGAGATTGAAGCGATCGTTCGCTCCTAACGCGATCGTTGCTATGAGCAAATCATATTCCGTTGTGATTCAGGGAGGCGGTCCTGTCGGCCTAGCCTGTGCAGCGTGGCTATTACAAAAAAACTCTGGCTTATCGCTTCTTCTTTTAGATCGTCATCCAGCCAATGATGCAGGCATACAAGTAGGTGATAGTCGCGGTATCGCCTTATCTCACGGTAGTAAATTACTCCTAGATACGATTCACGCATGGCCCGATCACTGCCCGGCTATTCATCAAATTCATGTATCTCAAGCTGGGCAATTTGGACGCGCCCTCATGACCCGAGAAGAACTGAAGCAAGAAGCCTTAGGCCACATTAGCCGCTATGCCGATATTCATATTGCGCTTAGAAAGGCTTTGCGGTCTATTCAAAAGCATGCCCCTCATTTTGATTGGCAGCATGATGTTGGCGTATCTGTACCGATTTTTGAGACAGATTGTTTAGTCCATGCTGAAGGGGGTTTATTTAAAGACCAAGACTGGATTGAATCGGGACGCGACTATCAGCAATCTGCTCTCGTTGGCACCGTTAATGTAGAAAAGACAATACCTCATCAAGCCTGGGAGCGCTTTACAGACGAAGGGCCATTAGCCCTTTTGCCCAGCCATCAAGGGCCTAACACTCTCAATTTAGTATGGTGCGCATCTCCTCATTCCAGCCAAAGACGTTTAGATCTGAATGAAACAGAATTCCTTGGAGAATTACAAAGTACGTTTGGTTATCGCTTAGGTGCTTTCACGGCTATTGCAAATCGTCGTCTCTACGATTTGGGGCTCAACTATCGTAAACAGGTTTGCGAAGGTCATGAGGTCTGGATTGGCAATGCGGCACAAACTCTTCACCCTGTTGCTGGCCAAGGTCTTAATCTCGGATTACGAGATGCCTATCTTTTGGCAGAAAAATTGGCTGGCCTATTTAAAGTGAAGGATCAATCCCAAAATCACATACAAACATCCTTACAAGAGTATGCAAAGAGCCGAGAAATTGACCGACGCGCCACGATTGGTATTACTGATTTCTTGGCAAGGGTATTCACCTCACCCTTGCTGCCAGTTAGACTGTCACGCGGTTTAGCTTTGACCGCATTGCAATGGGTGCCACCCTTCAAAACAACCCTTGCCAGGCAAATGATGTTTGGTCGTCGCTAAAAGTCCACTCTTATTTGCTTAAAAATTAAGCAGTACCATTCCTCTTGTGATACAGTGTCGTCTCTACTTCAATCATATTTCCAAGCGTATGCAAATCGGTCCTCACAAATTAGCCAATGCGCTTTTTGTCGCACCGATGGCAGGGGTTACAGACAGACCCTTTCGACAACTCTGTAAGAAATTAGGGGCTGGCTATGCTGTCTCCGAAATGATCGCCTCTAATGCATTACTGTGGAATAGTGAAAAAACCCAACGCCGCGCCAACCATGAGGGCGAGTTCAAACCCATTGCGGTCCAAATTGCGGGTGCCGATCCCAGCATGATGGCTGCCGCTGCCAAACTCAATGTCGATCGTGGCGCCCAAATTATTGATATCAATATGGGCTGCCCAGCTAAAAAAGTTTGCAATGTCGCTGCCGGCTCAGCCTTACTAAAAGATCAACCCCTTGTTCAGCAGATTGTGGAATCCGTAGTGAATGCTGTAGGTATCGGTCCAGATGCCGTCCCAGTCACTCTCAAAATTCGTACTGGCTGGGATCGAGAAAATAAGAATGCACTCACAATCGCAAAAATTGCTGAGGATGCAGGTATTAGCATGCTCACGATTCATGGGAGAACTCGGGCAGACTTGTATCATGGTGAAGCGGAATATGACACGATTCGTGCTGTAAAAGAGTTCATTGACATTCCTGTGGTTGCTAATGGCGATATCACTTCACCAGAAAAAGCTCAATGGGTACTCGAATATACCGGTGTTGATGCCTTAATGGTTGGCCGTGCTGCGCAAGGGAGACCTTGGATATTTCGTGAGATTAATCATTTCTTGAGAACTGGGGAAAAGTTACCCAATCCACAAATCGCGGAAATCCAAGCAATCATGAATGGACATTTAGAGGATCACTACTCTTTTTATGGCGAATATACGGGCTTACGAACAGCGCGCAAGCATATTGGCTGGTACTGCAAAGGTTTGCGTAATTCTCATGCCTTTCGGCACCTCATGAATAAAGCCGATGACTGTAAAACCCAATTACAAATGGTCAATGACTATTTTAATGAAATGAAACTTTATTCTGATCAACTCCTTTTTTTAGAAGCAGCCTAAATTTTTATCGATGCCAAGTAATAAACATCCTGTAACCGAGTGTATTGAGCTCAATCTACAGCGCTACCTTGATGATCTCAAGGGTACGCCCCCCAATGATATTTATCAAATGGTTTTGAGTGTGGTAGAAAAGCCGATGCTTGAGCTCGTTATGGCACATGCCAAACAAAATCAATCCCTTGCTGCTGCCTATTTAGGAATTAATCGAAACACCTTGCGCAAAAAACTTCTTGAACACCAACTAATCTAAATAATGATTCGTACCGCCCTACTTTCTGTTTCCGATAAGAATGGCATTGTGGAATTTGCCCAAGCCCTTCATCAACTGGGTGTAAAGCTAATCTCTACCGGTGGAACAGCAAAATTACTTACTGAGAAAGGTATTCCAGTGACCGAGGTCTCAACCCTCACAGGATTTCCTGAGATGCTTGATGGTCGTGTCAAAACCCTTCACCCCAAGGTCCATGGTGGATTATTAGCGCGCCGTGACTCTAAAGATCATATGGCCGCCATTAAAGAGCATGGGATTGAGACCATTGATCTTTTGGCAATTAATCTTTACCCCTTTACGGAAACTATTACTAAGTCAGATTGCAGTTTTGAGGACGCAGTTGAGAACATCGATATTGGTGGTCCAGCCATGTTACGTGCTGCTGCTAAAAATCATCAGGATGTCACAGTGCTTGTATCGCCGTCCGATTACTCTGCAGTTCTCGATGAGATGCGCAACAACCAGAATACAGTCTCATATGCAAGTAATCTTGCCTATGCCAAAAAAGTCTTTGCGCATACTGCCCAATACGATGGTGCAATTGCAAATTATCTATCCTCACTGAATAAACAACAGGATCACTCCAACCGCAATCCATATCCAAAAACACTCCACTTAGCCTTTGAACGAGTGCAAGAAATGCGCTATGGTGAGAACCCGCATCAATCAGCCGCCTTCTATCGCGATATCAAAGCGCCGGCTGGTAGTCTTGCGCATTACACTCAGTTACAAGGCAAAGAGCTGTCTTTTAATAATATTGCCGATGCAGATGCCGCTTGGGAATGCGTTAAAAGTATCAGTGATAGTCAAGCAGCTTGCGTCATTATTAAACATGCCAATCCCTGTGGCGTTGCAATTGCGAACACTGTGTTTGAAGCGTATCAAAAGGCCCTACAAACAGATCCTACTTCTGCATTTGGGGGCATCATTGCCCTAAATCGGGAGTGCGATGAAGCGTGTGCGCAAGCCGTTGCCAAACAGTTTGTAGAGGTCCTCATCGCTCCTCACTTTAGTGAGGCTGCCAAAACCATCTTTGCTAGCAAACAAAATGTGCGTTTATTACAAATACCGCTTCCCAAGGGTGCTTCGAACCTGAATCAATATGATCTGAAACGTGTTGGTGGTGGCCTATTGGTGCAATCGAGTGACTCTAAAAATGTTCTTCCAAATGAACTAAAGGTCGTTACAAAACGCCACCCAACTCCCACAGAACTCACCGACCTAATATTTGCATGGCGCGTTGCTAAATTTGTTAAATCAAATGCAATCGTTTACTGTGCTAATGGCATGACCTTGGGGGTCGGCGCTGGGCAAATGAGTCGGATTGATTCTGCCCGAATCGCCAGTATTAAAGCAGAACATGCAGGTTTAAGCCTCAAAGGCTCAGCGGTGGCTAGCGATGCCTTTTTCCCATTTCGGGATGGTTTAGATATAGTGGTCGCTGCAGGTGCTAGCAGTGTGATTCAGCCAGGGGGGAGTATGCGTGATGACGAGGTCATTGAAGCGGCCAACGAACATGGAATTACGATGCTCTTTACCAACACACGTCACTTTAGGCATTAATTGTTGATGCGCTGGCTAGGTATTGATCCAGGTTTAAGGACAACCGGTTTTGGTGTCATTGAAATTGAGGGTCAACGATTACGCTATATCAGTTCGGGGATTATTGAGAGTGGCTCTATTGACCTAGGTCTGCCTAATCGCCTTGGTACTCTATACAGTGGGGTACAAGAGGTTTTATTGACCTATCAACCCGATGCAGCAGCAATTGAAGAGATCTTCCTCAATGTCAATCCACGTTCTACCTTGATGTTAGGTCAAGCTCGGGGTGCAGTGATTGCTGCTATGGTTTCCACTGGATTAGCTGTTACGGAATACAGTGCGCGTGGTGTGAAACAAGCTATTGTCGGCACTGGCCGGGCAAGTAAGTTACAGATGCAAGAGATGGTTAAGCGCCTACTCAAGCTTAACAAGAGTCCCCCTCCGGATGCCGCTGATGCTTTGGGGGTTGCTATTTGTGCAGCCCATCATCATCAAGTACAAAGCGGGCGTACGAAGCAGTAAGATAGAGGGATGATTGGACGCATTCAAGGCACCCTAATTAGCATCACGGCACCCAAATTACTCATTGATTGCAATGGGGTGGGTTATGAGGTCGATGTACCGATGAGTACTTTGTATCAACTTCCCCTTGTTGGGCAACAACTAACATTACTAACCCATTTTCATGTGCGGGAAGACCAACAGCAATTATTTGGTTTTGCCACAAATGCAGAACGCGATGCCTTTCGGTCTCTCATCAAGATTAGTGGGGTCGGTGCTCGTACTGCCTTAGCAGTCTTATCCGGAATGAGCGTCAATGAACTTGTTCAAGCAATTACCATTCAAGAGCCCGGCACACTAACTCGAGTACCCGGAATTGGTAAAAAAACTGCTGAGCGTCTCCTGCTTGAGCTAAAAGGAAAGCTTGCCCCTGACCTAGGCTTAGGTCAGAACAAATCCAGCAAGCCTGATATCGTCTCTGAAATAACGCAAGCCCTACTAGCACTTGGATATTCTGATAAGGAAGCCCACCTTGCGGTTCGTCAAGTTCCAGCGGATGTCACGGTCTCCGATGGTATTAAGCTAGCACTAAAATCGCTTTCGAAGGGCTAAAAACAAATGACAATCCGCACCGATGATCTTAATATTGATGATGGTAACGAGCGTATTGTCAGCCCCGGCGCCGGTCATGCCGAAGCGGTTATTGAACGAGCTCTGCGACCAAAACAACTTGATGAATACGTAGGTCAAAGCAAAGCACGGGCTCAGCTCGAGATTTTTATTAATGCCACGCGTAATCGTAAAGAGGCGCTTGATCATGTTCTACTCTTCGGGCCTCCGGGACTAGGCAAGACTACCTTGGCTCATATTATTGCTAAAGAACTTGGTGTCAATCTTCGCCAAACGAGTGGTCCCGTCTTAGATCGCCCAGGCGATCTTGCCGCCCTCTTAACCAATCTCGAAGAAAATGACGTTCTCTTTATTGATGAGATCCATCGTCTATCACCGGTAGTGGAAGAGATTTTATATCCCGCTTTAGAGGATTACTCTCTGGATATTATGATTGGCGAAGGTCCTGCAGCGCGTAGTGTTAAATTGGATCTCAAACCATTTACTTTAATTGGTGCAACAACGCGTGCTGGCATGCTGACCAATCCTTTGCGCGATCGTTTTGGGATCGTGGCGCGTCTAGAGTTCTACTCAACTCCAGAGCTAACCCAGATTATTGAACGTTCGGCCAAATTACTTAATGCGCAAATTGATCCACTGGGGTCTGTAGAAATAGCCAAACGTGCTCGTGGCACCCCTCGAATCGCAAACCGTCTACTCCGCCGGGTTCGAGATTATGCAGAGGTCAAGGGTAGTGGCATCATCACCAAGGAAATGGCTGACGCAGCCCTCATGATGCTTGACGTAGATCCAATCGGTTTTGACGTGATGGACCGAAAATTACTTGAAGCAATCCTCCATAAGTTCAATGGTGGTCCGGTTGGGATTGATAATTTGGCCGCTGCTATTGGTGAAGAACGCGATACGATTGAAGATGTACTGGAGCCTTTTTTGATTCAGCAAGGTTATTTACAGCGAACATCGCGGGGCAGAATTGCAACCCGCCAAAGCTATGAACACTTTGGTCTAAAACCACCCAGTAACTCCGCAAATCTTGATTTATTGGATTAATACTGTCTTAATTACTGCGCCGTTTAGGCAGTAAGGGTTACTTTTGCAAAGCGGCGCTTACCAACCTGCACCACATAAGTGCCAGCATTGAGCTTGAGGGTCTTGTCACTAATTACTGTGCCGTCAACTCGTACTCCACTTTGATCGATATTGCGATTTGCCTCTGAGCTTGAGGGAACTAAATTAGCAGCCTTTAATAAAGCAGCAATGCCAAGTGGGGCGCCACTGAGTTGAAGCTCAGGAATATCGTCGGGGATACCGCCCTTGGCACGATGATTAAAGTCTTCTAGGGCTTTATCTGCTGCCCCATCGGAATGAAAACGCGCCACAATTTCTTGTCCCAAAAGAACTTTGCATTCCCTCGGATTACGACCCGCTACTACCTCTTGCTTCATTAAGTCAATTTCTGCTAATGGTCTAAACGAGAGCAAGGTAAAGTAGTCCCACATCAAATCATCGGAGATGCTCATGAGCTTTCCGAACATCTCGTTGGCAGGTTCCTGAATACCGATGTAATTCCCCTTGGACTTGCTCATCTTCTCGACACCATCCAAACCGACCAAGAGTGGCATCGTCAGAATACATTGGGGCTCCTGACCATATTCTTTTTGGAGCTCACGACCAACCAGTAAATTAAACTTTTGATCAGTACCACCAAGCTCTAAATCGCTTTGCAAGGCGACGGAATCATAACCCTGCATCAAGGGATATAAAAACTCATGCACAGAAATTGGGATACCGCCACGATAGCGCTTTGTGAAATCATCGCGTTCGAGCATCCGCGCAACCGTATATTTGGCAGCAAGCTGGATCATGCCCCGAGCACCCAAAGGATCACACCACTCACTGTTATACCGAATCTCGGTCTTGCTTGGATCTAAGATCACACTCGCTTGCTGGTAATACGTTTTGGCATTAACGGCAATTTCTTCTGCCGTTAAAGGAGGCCTCGTATTATTTCGCCCCGAGGGATCACCAATCATGCTGGTAAAGTCTCCGATCAAAAAGATCACAGTGTGACCAAGATCCTGAAGTTGGCGCATTTTGTTTAAAACAACCGTGTGACCCAAATGAATATCTGGGGCTGTAGGATCCAATCCTAGCTTAATGCGCAGGGGCTTAGTCGTCGCTGCACTACGGGCTAATTTTTGCAACCAATCTGCCTCAACCAAGAGCTCTTCGCAGCCACGTTTAGTGACTTCCATGGCGTGTAATACGGGCGGGGTAATCGGATACGGTTTAGCCGTCATACCAAGTTCTAGATTCGGTTAAATTAAGGGTCTATATATTGTTAAAGTGTCATTGTCGCATTGTCGAGAACCCGAGCTCCTACCCTTGAATTCTACTAATTTGTCTACGTCCCCTTCTCTCTATATCGGGCTTATGTCTGGTACAAGCCTGGACGGCATTGATGCAGTCTTAAGCGATATCAGCGACTCTGGAAAGGTAAGGTTTTTACAATCGGTGAGCCTTCCCTTTGAACCCGCTCTCAAGCAAGAACTACTTCACCTGCAATATCCGGGTGCCAATGAGATCCATCGTGAGCATCTTGCTGCCAATGCGCTTGCAGATGCGTATGCAAAAGCATGCGCAAAGCTCTTACTCATTCAGGGTCTTCATGCACAACAAATCCATGCAATTGGGGCTCACGGACAAACTCTGCGGCACCAACCGCAAAAAAATATCTTACAGAGCTATACCCATCAAAGTTTAAATCCAGCCCTATTGGCTGAATTAACTGGCATTAATGTGATTGCTAATTTTCGGGCGCGCGATATGGCGGCAGGCGGTCAAGGTGCACCCCTAGTCCCCGTTTTTCATAGTGAGCAGTTTTATTCCTCCCAAGAAAACCGAGCGGTTCTTAATATCGGTGGCATCGCCAATCTCACCCTCTTACCAAAGCAGGGGGAGGTGAGTGGCTTTGATTGTGGTCCTGGCAATATTTTATTGGATACGTGGATTCAGAAAATGCAAAGTAAGGATTTTGATCAAGACGGGCAATGGTCAAGCTCTGGCCGCCCTGATGAAGAACTCCTACAAAAAATGTTGAGTGACCCCTACTTCTCTCAATTGCCTCCCAAAAGTACCGGTCGCGATCACTTCAATCTGCAATGGATTGAAGCTAACATACAACAAGGTTCATACAAACCAGAGGATGTGCAGGCAAGCCTATTACAACTCACCATCCAAAGCATTCTCAATGGTTTACAAGCCCATGCCAAAGAAACGCAGCGTTTAATTGTGTGTGGTGGTGGTACCAAAAATATTGCCTTGCTTGAGCTTTTAAAAATTCATGCTCAGAAGCAAATTCCTAATTTGGTAATTGAATCTTCGGCACAGCATGGGATTGATCCACAACTCGTAGAGGCCCTCGCCTTTGCTTGGCTAGCCTGGGCGCACCAACAAAAACGGCCAGCAAATATACCGGCCGTAACAGGTGCTAAAGGCTTACGCGTGCTGGGTGCGTATTACCCCGCCGCTTAAGCGGAAAATGAAGAGCCGCAACCACATGTAGTAGTGGCGTTTGGATTTTTAATAACAAACTGTGAGCCATTGATATCCTCTTTGTAATCAATCTCAGCACCGACTAAATACTGAAAGCTCATTGAATCCACTAACAAGGTAACCCCATTTTTTTCAAAGGTCGTATCGTCCTCATTTACCGCTTCATCGAAAGTAAAGCCGTACTGAAAACCAGAACAACCTCCGCCTTGCACAAAAACGCGCAACTTAAGATCTGTATTACCTTCTTCAGCAATTAGATCGGCTACCTTAGCAGCAGCGCTATCGGTAAAGATTAAAGGGATTGGTGGCTCAGCCAGAGCGGAAGATTGTTCAACTGCGGTGTTTGTTTGGCTCATTTGCTACTCCTGTCAAAATCACTAATATGAATTCATTTTAGGCTTTAATTCCCCTATTTGCACAAGGTACTTTGAATCATTTAAGGTAAAAGGGCAATTTGCTCAAGCCCCATGGTCTCGGGAAGGTCAAACATGAGGTTCATGCACTGTACGCCCTGTCCTGAAGCCCCTTTAACAAGATTGTCCTCAACGACCAAGATAACAAGGGTATCCCCACCCCCTGGGCGATGAATGGCTATTTTCACACCATTACTTCCCCGAACTGACCGAGTTTCTGGATGGCTGCCGGCAGGCAAAACATCAATAAATGGTTCATTCGCGAAGAACTGCTCGAATAAGGCTTGGAAATCCATAGCACGCCCCTCGGGCAAAATCCGGGCGTATAGAGTTGAATGGATCCCCCGAATCATTGGTGTTAGATGTGGCACAAAGGTCAACGCAATATTGTCATGCCCTGCGATTACCTTTAGTCCTTGGGTAATCTCCGGCAAATGACGATGTCCTTTAACCCCATACGCTTTGAAATTATCACTGGCCTCTGAAAGTAATGTGGGGATCTCGGCCTTACGTCCCGCACCCGATGTTCCTGATTTGCAATCAGCGATTAAAGACTGGGTCTCAATTAAAGGGTGCGAATGGCCATTTTTAGGAGACAACAATGGTGCAAAACCTAATTGAACCGATGTAGGGTAACAACCCGCTAGTCCAATAATACGAGCTTTTTTAATTGCTTCCCGATTAATTTCTGGTAAACCATACACAGCTTCTTTTAAGATCTCTGGGCAGGCATGCGGCATGCCGTACCACTTCTCAAAGACTGCAGTATCTTGCAAACGAAAATCCGCAGCTAGGTCGAGTATCTTGACATTGGCGGCCAATAAGTCTCTCGCCTGTGCCATTGCTACCCCATGTGGAGTCGCAAAAAAGACCGCATCACATTCATTGAGCCTAGCTGTGTCGGGTGTTGTAAATTGCAAATGAACCCGGCCGCGCAAGGATGGAAACATCTCAGCAACCGCCATGCCGGCTTCTGTGCGCGAAGTAATTGAATGTAATTGCACCTGCGGATGCTGCGCTAAAAGACGGAGTAGCTCAACACCGGTATAGCCTGTGCCACCCACAATGCCGACTTTAATCATGCTCTTCTCCATTTATTACCAAGGTGATGTACTGATTGTATAAAAAATAAGGGCCGCGTAAGCGGCCCCAGGATGCAATTTGGTTTGCTTAACGCTTACTAAACTGTTTACGACGGCGGGCACCGTGCAATCCAACCTTCTTACGCTCAACCTCACGGGCATCGCGCGTTACCAAACCAGCCTTTGACAGGGTTGGTTTTAAGGCCGCATCATAATCAATCAATGCACGAGTTACGCCATGACGTACCGCGCCTGCTTGACCCGTCTCACCGCCACCGCTAACGTTTACCTGAATATCAAAAGTGGTGAGATTGCTCGTTAAAGCAAGTGGCTGGCGTGCAATCATGCGGGAAGTTTCACGAGCAAAGTAAGCATCAATCGGCTTACCGTTAACAGTGATTTCACCTTTACCGGATTTAATAAAGACACGCGCAACTGAACTCTTGCGGCGGCCTGTTCCATAGTTCCAATTTCCGTACATATCGCTTCCTTAGATCTCTAACGGTTTAGGCTGTTGAGCCGTATGTGGATGATCAGCATCGCCATAAACCTTCAGCTTTTTGATCATGGCATAGCCCAATGGGCCTTTTGGCAACATCCCCTTCACTGCTTTCTCTAAAGCGCGTGTTGGAAAACGGGCCTGCATCTTGTCAAAATTCGTTGAGCTGATGCCGCCTGGATAGCCACTATGACGGTAATAAATCTTATTCAATCCCTTAGTACCGGTTACCCGAAGCTTGGAAGAATTAATAACGACAATAAAATCACCAGTGTCGACGTGTGGGGTAAATTCGGGTTTGTGCTTGCCGCGTAGACGGAGTGCCACTTCACTGGCGACACGACCGAGGACTTTGTCCGTAGCGTCAATCACGAACCACTCGCGCTTTACCTCATGCGGTTTTGCGGAAAAGGTCTTCATGATTACTTTCAAATTGTTATAGTCACAAACACTCCAAATCGTTATCGCACTTTGGCTCCGCTTATGTTTGCAGGCTCGCAGATCAGACATCGAGTTTGGTAAAACAATTACCGTTGACTAATCGGTAATTCAGTAAAGCCTTGAATTGTAACCTAAAAAAAACCCGGGAATCAATCCCGGGCTGAAATCCACCTATGTTTGGGTGGAGGAGACATCAGTAGAATGCAAGTTTGTAAAACGGTTTTTTAAGCCTCAAATCAAACAAACTTGGTATCAATGTGGTTATCTTAAACATTTTGATTGTGCAATGCAAGAAAAAATTTGGGTTTACCCTAGATGTTATATAAGACTTATAGACTCTATAAAATCATAAGTTATTGATTTATATAAATATTATTTTTTAAAGGTTTATTATGGAATGTAAAATTAATTGGCTAGCCGGCTCTGGCATGGCTTTTATGGCAGAAACGGGGACAGGGCATATTCTAAATATGGATGGTGCGCCAGAGGCTGGAGGTCGAAATCTGGCTCCACGCCCCATGGAATTAATGCTGGCAGGTGCTGGTGGTTGTACGGCCTTTGATGTGGTTTTAATCCTACAACGCTCCCGCCAAAACATTAGTGCCTGTGAAGTTTCCTTGCAAGCAGAGCGTGCTGAAACAGACCCCAAAGTATTTACCAAAATTAACCTTCATTTCACGGTAAAGGGAAAAGATTTGGACCCCAGCAAAGTCGAGCGCGCCATCAATCTTTCTCATGACAAATATTGCTCTGCTACCGCCATGCTGGCAAATACTGCGGAGATCACGCATACTTTTGAAGTAGTGCAGAGTTAACCGATAAGCCGGATTCTGTCGCCCTGATTGACACCAGGGGGCAATCATTCCTCTAGGCCTTTGGTTACCCAAAGGCTCAAGCTCCCTACCCGCAGACTCGACGGGCCACGTCATCATCTGCTTACTTGGGATTGCTCCGGGTGGAGGTTACCGCGTTTCACCGTAACTAAATACGCTCGTCTCTGTGGCCCTATTCCGCACGTCACCGTGGATGGCTGTTAGCCAACACCCTGCCCTATGGAGTCCGGACTTTCCTCTCCTCTCTAACGAAAGCAGCGATTGCCTAGTTAACTCTGCGCTAACAGTCTAAACGAGTATGTAATTTTGGTT
>DBCI01000049.1:16647-18133 GCA_002292975.1 Polynucleobacter sp. UBA962
TTTTCAGCCTGCTGAACCAATGTAATTTGATCCTGATTACGGGGCAAGGAATAAAAATCAGGGCCAAAGAAACTGGCAAAACCTTCCAGTAAATCGAGCTTGCCAACACTATCAAAGGCTTCTGCATACAAACCCATTGCGTTGTGAGCGGTGTAGCAACCCGCACAACCACAGCTACTTTCCTTCTCACCTCTTGGATGCGGAGCACTATCGGTCCCCAAGAAAAATCGTGGGTTGCTACTGGTTGCAGCTTCTATCAGCGCAAGCCGATGTTCTTCACGTTTTAGAATTGGTAAACAATAATGATGTGGACGAATACCACCCGTGAATAAGCTATTACGGTTCATTAAAAGATGGTGTGCAGTAATTGTTGCGGCTAAGGTATTTTTGCCTTTGGTATCAGCATCACGTACATAATGAGCTGCTTGCTTGGTCGTGATGTGCTCAAAGATAACTCGTAGCTCAGGAAAATCTTTACGTAAGGGCTCCAGTATTCGATCAATGAATACAGCCTCTCGATCAAAGATATCAATAGCAGACTCAGTCACTTCACCATGAATTAATAGGGGTACTGAATATTTTTGCATCGCTTCTAAAGCAGGGTAAGCGTGTTTAATATTAGTAACACCGGCGTCACTATTCGTTGTAGCACCTGCTGGATATAGCTTAAATCCGATAATCTGGTTTTCACTCGCCTTACGTACCTCATCTGGACTAGTAATATCAGTTAAGTACAGAGTCATCAATGGCGTGAAATGGGATATGCCCAACTGCTTTAATGCAGAGTCAATACGCGATCGATATGCCTTGGCCAAATCAACTGAAGTGACAGGTGGCTTTAAGTTTGGCATAATGACTGCCCGTGCAAACTGATTACTTGTATGCGCCAATACATCCTTGAGTACTGCACCATCGCGCACATGGAGATGCCAGTCGTCAGGACGGGTTAGGGTTAGCGTCTTACTCATTGATCAATCAGAATAATACGGAAATCATTTACATTCGTTAATGTTGGGCCTGTATGTACCAAGGCGTCTAGCTTAGCAAAGAAGCCATAGCAATCGTGCTCGTGTTGAAATTGGCTGGCACGCAATTGCATGGTAGCAGCCTTTTCTCGAATATCTGGCGTAAACCATGCTCCAGCATTCTTTTCACTACCGTCGATACCATCGGTATCAGCTGCCAGGGCGCTGATCATCTTAAGATCAGGACTCGCAGCAAACAAAGAGAGTAAAAATTCAGAGCAACGACCACCTCTGCCTTTTGAGCCAGAAGGCAGTGTTACGGTACATTCACCACCAGAAATTAAGGCAAGGGGTGGCTTTGCCCACTCTTTATAGTGTGTGAGCTCGCGGGCAATCGCTGCATGTACTAAACCCACATCACGAGCTTCACCCGTAATGGTATCGCCTAAAATAATAGGCTGATAGCCTGCCTGTTTACAGAAATCTGCGGCCGCCTCTAAGCTACGATGTGCTGTAGCGAT
>DBCI01000049.1:18285-24856 GCA_002292975.1 Polynucleobacter sp. UBA962
ATAGCATCTGAGTAACTAGAATAATCGGGTGCACAGGGGCCGCTGGCAATATCCGCAGGATGATCGCCAGTGACATCTGAGATTAAGAGAGCCTCTACACGTGCACCACGGGCCAAAGCCGCGCGAGCTAAATTACCCCCCAAAATAGCAGATAGATGTTTACGGACCACATTCATTTCTTCAATTGGAGCCCCGCTATGAAGAAGGGCTTCAGTGGTCTTACGCATATCGGCAATGGTAATACCAGGCTGTGGCAAGGTTAAAAGACTTGACCCCCCACCAGATACCAGTGCAATGAGAGTGTCGCCGGGATTAAGTTGATTCACTAGTTTGAGAATTTCAGCGGCACCATCCATCCCCGCCTGATCTGGAACTGGGTGCCCAGCCTCAACAATCTTGATGTGATGCGTTGGTGATGCGTGACCATAGCGGGTTAAAACCACACCATCAAGCTGAATCATAGGCCAGTATTGTTTGGCATAGGCTTCCAGTGCAGTAGCCATGGATGCGCTGGCCTTACCGGCACCCACAATTAAGCAGCGCCCTTTTGGCTCCATACCGGAGGAAAAGATTTTTGCTAAGTACTCCGGAACGATCTTCTTAGGGTCGGCGACCGCCAGTGCTGCTGCAAACGCACCTTCAAGTAGCACGCGCTGATTTGAAGGAGAAGAATTAAGCGACATTCCTTAATTTTAAACTTAATTGGTGTCAGATTCATCTGAGTTAATTAGGCTGCTTTCCTGCATCTGCCACATGGAGGTGTAACGGCCATTCGCTTGCAATAATTGCTGATGAGTGCCCCGCTCAATAATTTTGCCTTGATCCATGACCAAAATTTGGTCAGCATGCACGACTGTAGAAAGCCGGTGGGCAATAATTAAGGTTGTGCGATTACGCGCTAGATTAAAGAGCTCTTCCTGAAACGCTCTCTCCGTTTTGGAATCCAATGCGGATGTAGCCTCATCAAAGATAAGTAAAGCCGGTTTTTTAAGAAGAGTTCTAGCAATTGCAACCCGCTGTTTCTCACCACCTGATAGCTTTAAGCCTCGCTCACCCACTGGTGTTTCATACCCCTCGGGTAAGTGCTCAATAAACTCACTCATTTGTGCAGCTCGAGCAGCTTCTTGGATTTCTGCGGGGCTTGCACCGGGGCTACCATAGGCAATGTTATAGGCAATGGTGTCATTAAATAAAACGGTGTCTTGCGGAACAATGCCAATTGCCTTGCGTAAACTCGCTTGTTGAACATCTTGAATATTTTGACCATCCAGCAAAATTGCCCCTGCTTGAATATCATAAAAACGAAAGAGCAAACGCGCAAGAGTACTCTTCCCTGCACCACTCTGACCCACTACAGCCGTAATCGTTCCCGCTGGAATAATAAAACTCACATCCTTCAGAATCTCGCGCTTAGCGTTATATGAAAAATAAACGTTCTCAAAGCGCACCTCAGGCCCGCGAGCAAAATCATTGATAACAAGTGTATGAGCATTTTGCTTATCTTTAATCTCTTGATCTGCGTTCAATAATGCAAACATACGATCCATATCCGTGATCGACTGCTTCATCTCGCGATAAATCACTCCGAGAAAGTTAAGTGGAATATAGAGCTGAATCATGAGGGTATTAACAAGTACCAAATCTCCTAAAGTCATTGAGCCATCAACCACACCCTGAGTAGCGCGCCATAAAATTAAGACAAGTCCAACCGCAATAATGGCCTGTTGTCCTAGGTTAAGGATTGCCAATGATTTTTGCGACAAAATAGCAGCTGACTGATAGTGCTTAAGATTTTCATCGTAACGTCTTGATTCAAATTGTTCGTTCCCAAAATATTTGACGGTTTCAAAATTCAATAGAGAATCAATCGCACGTTGATTGGCTCGAGAATCCATTTCATTCATGGTGCGGCGATAGTGTGTACGCCACTCCGTTACTTTGATGGTGAATACGATATAAAGTACAAGTGCTACAAAAGTAATAATTGCAAACCAGATATCGTAGTAATAAGCAAAGTAAGCAAGCACTAATGCAAACTCAATAATGGTTGGCAAGATGCTGTAGAGAGAAAATGAGACCAAGGTTTGAATCCCTCGAGTACCACGCTCAATATCGCGACTTACACCCCCCGTTTGGCGTCCCAGATGAAACTGAAGGGTAAGTGCATGCAGGTGTTCAAATACCTGTAAAGCAATTTTTCGGACTGCGTCTTGGGTAACCTTAGCAAATAAAAGCTCGCGTAATTCAGAGAATAGAGAGGCAGATAAACGTAATGCCCCGTATGCAACAATTAAACCTGCTGGCACAATTAAATAGATTTGCAATGAGCCCGGCTTGAGATTCATGGCATCAATTAAATCTTTCAGAATAATTGGAACGCCAAGATTGGCAAACTTGGCTGCAATCAGACATGCAATTGCAAGAGCTACTCGGGTACGATGCTCCAACAGATAAGGTAAGAGGTCTTTAATAACGCGCCAATCAGAACGTGGCGCGCCCCCACTCCCTGGAAGCTGATTGGGGCTGCCCTGTCGATAGCCCATCATGACTGAGAGCCGCCCTTACTGAGTCCTAAAAAATTATGGGGTGGTGAAAAAAATTTCAGGATAGCATCTCGATTGCTCTGTGAAAAACACTTTTGGGCTGCCTCTTCAAATGGGAGCCAAACATAATTGAGATGTTCTCGGGGAGCTAATTGAACTGCAATGCCCACAGGCACTTCAAGTGCAAACCAATGCTCGGTATTTCGATCTACGTCAGGAGGATAGCGATGCCGCCATTTTGGATAAATTTCATACTCAACACAATGCTGCAAGTTTTTTAGAGCTCCCTTTGGCAGCGTTTGAACCTTAATGCCAGTTTCTTCTGCAACTTCACGCACTGCCGCACCCTCTAATGACTCACTTGGACTATCCAAACTGCCCGTTACAGATTGCCAAAAATCCGGGCGATCGGCACGCTCAATTAGCAAGACCTCACGATTTAGATTGTGGATGAGTACTAAAACTGAAATCGGTATTTTCAAATCAGCCGACCGGATTGGTATTACGTAAACGAATATGCAGTTCGCGTAACTGTCTTTCATCAACTGGGCTTGGTGCTTGAGTTAAAAGACATTGGGCTCGTTGTGTTTTTGGGAAAGCAATCACGTCGCGAATCGATTCTGCTCCGGTCATCATGGTCACAATGCGGTCTAAACCGAAGGCAATACCACCATGAGGAGGGGCGCCATACTGAAGAGCATCAAGCAAGAAGCCAAATTTTGCGTTTGCTTCCTCAGGTCCAATTTTTAGAGCCCTAAACACTTGACTTTGAACTGACTCTTGATGGATCCGCACTGATCCACCGCCTATTTCACTTCCGTTGAGAACCATATCGTAGGCTTTTGCTAAGCACTTTCCGGGATCGGTTTCCAAAAACTTTAAATGCTCATCTTTCGGACTTGTAAAGGGATGATGGCAAGCAACCCAACGAGCATCACCTTCGTCATACTCAAACATGGGGAAATCAACTACCCATAAAGGCTTCCAACCCTCGACCATCAAGCCGTGCTTCTTGCCCCAATCGGAATGGCCAATGCGTAAGCGCAAATTACCGATTGCATCGTTCACCACTTTTGTTTTATCAGCGCCAAAGAATATTAGATCTCCATCCTTGGCATTCGTGCGTTTTAAGATTCCTTCAATTGCAGCATCGTGCAAATTCTTGACAATTGGGGATTGCAAGCCATTACGACCCTCTGCTACAGAATTAACTTTAATCCATGCTAACCCCTTAGCGCCATAGATCGAGACGAATTGGGTGTAGTCATCAATTTCACTACGACTAATCTCTGCTCCTCCAGAAACACAAAGGGCAACAACACGCCCACCCTCTTGGTTAGCTGGACCTGAGAATACTTTAAAGTCAACATCGCGCATCAAGTCAGTGAGTTCTGTAAATTCCATTGCTACACGTAAATCAGGCTTATCTGATCCAAAGCGTGCCATCGCTTCTGAATACGGCATCATCAGAAAAGGATTGGGTAAGTCGACGTTCATCACTGTCTTAAAAATATGGCGCATCATGGTCTCAAAGAGATTGCGGATTTCAATTTCATCAAGGAATGCAGTCTCACAATCGATCTGCGTAAACTCGGGCTGTCGATCGGCTCGCAAATCTTCATCACGAAAGCATTTTGTAATCTGATAATAACGATCAAAACCCGCCACCATGAGTAGTTGTTTAAAAAGCTGCGGTGATTGCGGTAGCGCAAAGAATTGACCATCATGAACGCGAGATGGCACCAAGTAGTCACGCGCACCCTCTGGAGTACTCTTGGTAAGCATCGGGGTTTCAATATCAATAAATCCTGCCGCATCTAAATAGCGACGAGTTTCCATAGCAACTTGATAGCGCAAGCGTAAATTCTTTTGCATTTGCGGACGACGAAGATCAAGGACTCGATGGGTTAAACGTGTGGTCTCTGAAAGATTATCGTCATCTAATTGAAAGGGTGGGGTGACAGAGGCATTGAGCACTTTTAGCTCATGACAAAGTATTTCTACCTTTCCACTAATTAAATCGAGATTCTCGGTTCCAGCTGGCCGTGCACGAACTAAGCCTTTTATCTGAATGCAAAATTCATTCCGCACCTCTTCAGCCTGCTTAAACATATCTGGGCGGTCTGGATCGCAAACTACTTGAACAAAACCTTGGTGATCACGTAAATCAATAAATATCACTCCGCCATGATCACGACGGCGATTAACCCAACCTGCCAAGGTAATTTCTTGGCCTATTAACAAATCAGTAACCTGTCCACAGGTATGGCTGCGCATCGACATAAGTATTCCTAATTAAAATGATCTACTTGATTTTGGGTAGGGCTTACGGAAGCCCTGGGAGGCACAGAACCCATCGAGACAATATGCTTAAGAGCCTCTTCAACACTCATGTCAAGCTCAATGACATTTGCACGAGGCACGATCATGAAAAATCCAGATGTTGGATTAGGGGTGGTTGGTAAAAATACATTGACATACTCACCCCCCAATTTCTGCTCAATTTCATCGGCTGTATTTCCTGTCTGAAATGCGATTACCCAAGACTCAGCATGGGGATAACGAATCAACAGAGCCTTACGAAATGCTTGACCATTTCCAGAAAAAATAGTGGAGGAGACTTGCTTCACACTGGAATAAATTGAGCGCACAATGGGAATACGGGTTACCAAGCGATCCCATACTTTTAGCCACCACTGCCCAGCAAAGCTAATGGCTAATAAACCCGTAAAGGTGATGACCGCAATAACAATTAAGATCCCTAGACCGGGGATCTCACGAAAATGCCTCAGATCCCCTGAAAATTGACCGGGCAGGACCGTGATTAAGGCACCCATCACGGATCCATAGATCTGGTCAATTAAACCCAGACCCCAAGTAATCACCCAAACGGTAATTGCGATTGGTACCCAAACCAGAATGCCTGCGATAAAGTATTTTTTCATGATTTTCTGCCTAACCCGCTATTTTAGCGACTTAGCCCAAAATCAGTCAGAAATTTCCTAAATTGAATGGATGCGGGTCAAAACAAATAATGCTCCGATGATAAAACCTCCTAGGAACAATAATGCGCCCCACAGTTGACGACGTTTTCGGCGCTCTTCAAATAAAACTTGCTTTAAGAGTTCAAACTCTGGTTTTGAATCTTTGTGTCCATGACGATCGAGACTCTCGGCAAGTAAGCGTGGGAGCGTGGGCAAGATTTTTGCCCAATTAGGCGCCTCCGCCTTTAAGCCCTCGACTAAACCCCGCCAACCAAGTTGCTGACTAATCCAACGCTCCAAAATAGGTTTTGCAGTCTTCCATAAATCAAGGTCTGGATCGAGTTGACGCCCAAGACCCTCAACGTTTAATAAGGTTTTTTGCAAGAGCGTAAGCTGGGGCTGAATTTCAACCTTAAAGCGCCTTGAGGTTTGAAATAAACGCATCAATACAATACCCAAAGAAATATCTTTAAGGGGACGATCAAAATAGGGTTCACAGACCGTGCGAACTGCACCCTCAAGCTCCTCTAGGCGGGTATTTTCAGGAACCCAACCCGACTCAATATGGAGCTCTGCAACTCGTCGATAGTCCCGATTAAAGAATGCTAAGAAATTTTGTGCCAAATAATTTTTATCAAACTCGCTGAGGTTGCCGACAATACCAAAATCTAAGGAAATGTAACGCCCAAATGTGTTCGGGTCTAAGCTCACCAATATATTGCCCGGATGCATATCGGCATGAAAGAATCCGTACTCAAATACTTGGGTAAAAAATATTTCAACCCCATCGACTGCTAATTTCTTAAAATCTACGCCCGCCGCTCTTAATTCATTGGTCTTACCAATCGAGATTCCGTACATACGCTCCATCACAATCACATTGGTATGGCATAGGTCCCAAATCATTTCTGGAATCATTAGCGTGTCAGAGTCTACAAAATTACGACGCAACTGACTTGCATTTGCAGCCTCACGCATCAGATCTAACTCATCGTGCAAGTAGGTATCAAATTCAGCGACCACTTCGCGCGGCTTTAAGCGTCT
>DBCI01000049.1:24942-39407 GCA_002292975.1 Polynucleobacter sp. UBA962
GATACCTGGGCGTAACACTTTAATTGCTACTTCCCGATTGGCCCATTCAGGGTGTGAGTCATTACCTCTTAATATCCCAAAATGAACTTGTGCAACGGATGCACTTGCTACTGGAGTTGCATCAAATGAAGAAAATATATGGTCTATAGGGTGACCAAGCGCCGCTTCGATAATTGATTTTGATTGTTCATTAGAGAATGGGGGAACCTGATCCTGTAATTTTGCTAATTCATTAGAGACATCGTCCGGCAATAAATCTCTTCGTGTAGAAAGAACCTGGCCAAACTTAACAAAAATAGGCCCCAAGGCCTCTAAGGCCAAGCGAATACGTTCGCCGCGAGCGAGTTGACTTGGGGATGTGCTTGATAAAAGTCCAAGCAGTGTCTTACGAATTCCAGGCTTTAGGTTATCGCGGATTAAGCCAAATAAGTTAAAGCGCCAAGCCGTATAGAAAATAATCCACAGGCGAGCTATACGACTCACGCTCTATCCTGACTTTTTTGTAAAAGGGCAATCCGTTTTTCTAAACGCCCCACTCCATCCCGGATCTCTTGTAAGTCATTTTTATGTCGTTGAAAGTCACGTTGATTGACTAAAACTTTTTTTTCCTCGCTTAGATATTCAATCATATTTTGCTGCAAATCTAAAATAGCTTTCTGCGTCAATTCATGAAAACGTTTAGCCTGAGAAACCACAAAGTGAGCTGGTGCATCCCCAATGATCTGAGCCAAATCTTCCTCATATTCCCAACGAAGCTGTTTTGCCAGCTTGGCAATCAATTGAGCTAGCTCAGCATCGCCAGCAATATTGACCGCTTTCACAACTCGCTCTTGCATGCTGCCAGTACTTTCACCAACCCGCATTAGAGACTCATTTGAAATCTCCAAGGTAAGATGCGCGCTCTCAATCTCTGCACGCGCTAAATCAATTTCACCAATTGCACTAATTTGTATCCACGTTTCGCTCACTGGTAATACCAATCGAATGACTTTACCTTGGTGCTGCTTTAACTCACGCAATGCCCACTCCTCGCGCCGCAAGACGTGATTAATGCCACGCACTAACAGCGTTTTTGGCAAATCAAAGTTCGGGTTCATAGTGTAAAAAACCCGCACAAGGCGGGTTTTCCGGTGGGGAAAGGTAAAAGCTTAAACCAATTGCTGGATCCCAGCCAAAACCCAACCTCCAGGCCCATGAACGGGCTTCGAGAGGTTCCAGATTTCAGTAAACGGCTCAGCTGGCGCATCCGCTTGCTCCCGAATCATCCCTGAGAACTGAACGCTGCACAAATAAGTTGATGCATCGGTCTCAACCCCAATTAATTCTGCATTAAGGGTTACTACATCCGTCTCATTGGCGCCTTCTGCACGCCCCTGAAGATCACGCTGTAGGCTAGCGAACATCTCTGGAGTTGCAAACTCACGTAAAGCCTCTAAATCGCCAGAGTCCCATGCTTTCTGTAAGCGCGTGAAGTAATGCTTAGCATTTGCCAAAAATGCAATTTGATCAAAACCTTCAGGCAACTGGTAAGCAGGGCGCTCTTCCATGACGGGCGGTAATGCGCTACCAAATTGATTATTGGTATGCGGATTAAAGCTTGGCTCTTGTTGGGCTGTGCGTTGCATTCCCGTTGGAACAGCAACAGGCTCCACAGCACTTTTAGCGCTAGCTGGCATAAAACGTCTCAGGATGAAGAGAAGTGCAAAACCAACTGCCACAGCGATTAGAAGGCCAGTGAAGAAAGACGCTGCTGCCTCTCCAAGACCTAAATGAGAAAGCAAGTAGGCAATACCCAGACCAGCAGCTAAACCACCAAGCATGCCGCCAATACCTGATCGCTTGGCGACTGCAGGAGCTGCGGCTTGAGGTGCAGCGGCAGCGGGTTGTTGAGCTTGCGCAGGTTTTTGCTGGGCAGCCGGTTGGGCTTGCTTTTGCATTGGCGCGCTCGAACTACGTCCAGCATTACCACCACCGCCTAAACGTTTAGCGTCCACAGTACTCACATGTGCAACTGACAAAAATGCCAGAGCAATCGTAAATACACTGGTTTTCAAAAAGATATTTTTCATATGCTACGGTCTCCTAGTGACTCACAATATATAACTAATTTACCAAATTTGCTGAATATTTTTAATATTTAATACCAATGTGTAAAGCAACGATACCCCCAGTCATCCTATGGGTATCTACCTGATCAAAACCAACCCCCAACATCATCGTTTTGAGAGCCTGCGCATCTGGATGCATCCGAATCGATTCTGCAAGGTATTGATAGCTGGCTGCATCGTTAGCCACCTTCTCGCCAAGCCAGGGTAGAACCTTAAACGAGTAAATATCATAGATTGGAGCAATCATGGTATCTGGCTTAGAAAACTCCAATACAAGAACCTTACCGCCTGGTTTTATCACGCGAGCCATCTCGGCCAAGGCAGCTTCTTTATGGGTCATATTGCGTAGTCCAAAAGCAACGCTCACTACATCAAAATAATTTTGAGGAAAGGGGATCTTCTCGGCATCGAATTGGATCGCTGGCAAAGCTAAACCCCGATCTAATAGGCGGTCGCGCCCCACTCCCAACATCGATGCATTGATATCACTTAACCAAACTTCAGCATCTGGGTGAACGCCCCATTGAACTGCTTTGGCAAAAGCAGCTGCCAGATCGCCAGTACCGCCAGCAATATCAAGTACTTTCTGTCCAGGCCTAACATTGGCTTGAGCTAAGGTAAATTTTTTCCACAGACGATGCATGCCCATGGACATCAAATCATTCATGACATCGTATTTCATGGCGACCGAATGGAAAACCTCGGCAACCTTCTCGGCTTTTTCTTGCTCGTCTACGCTTTGATAGCCAAAATGAGTTTTAGACATACGTATTTACTCTGCTAACTTTTAATGGCCGCAACCCTTGGCTGGGCTTACCATCGGGATATCACGATTAGCGCCGGCATTTTCAAGGCGTTGCAAATAATCATTCCAAAGCTCCTCTTGGTTTTCACACAGATCGTGTAAATACTCCCAAGAGAACAAACCAGAGTCATGACCATCCGAAAAAGTGGGTTTGAGTGCGTAATGGCCAACAGGTTCTAAATTGACAATAGCTACTTCGCGTTTACCTGTTTGCAGAACCTCTTGTCCGGGTCCGTGCCCTCGAACCTCGGCTGATGGAGAATAAACCCGCAAGAACTCAAATGGAAGACGGTAATTCTTACCGTTTTCGTAAGCAAGCTCCAAGACCTTAGAGTTTTCATGGACGACTACATTTGTTGGAATCATTTAAACCAATACCCTTTCAATACCACCTGCATTTGCCTTAGCAACATACTCTTGCATCCAATTGTCACCTAAAAGGTGTTTAGCCATCTCAACCACAATGTAGTCTGCACTGGTTTTACTATCCGCATCAAAACGGCTCAAACCTTGTAAACACGAAGGGCAGCTGGTTAAAACCTTAACCTCACCAGCAAAGTCTTGTTGTAAGGCTGCTGCACCTTTCTCCATTTCAATTTGCTTTCTGAAGCGCACCTGAGTCGATATATCTGGACGCGTGACTGCCAAGGTGCCAGATTCACCGCAACAGCGATCGTTTTTCGTAATCGCAGTCCCATCCTGAGTTTGTATTAGCTCATTGACTGTTTTTAGTGGATCCTGTAACTTCATCGGGGTGTGGCAGGGATCGTGATACATATAGCGCACGCCATTCACACCCTCTAATTTAATACCCTTTTCCAACAAGTATTCATGAATATCAATAATTCGGCACCCGGGGAAAATTTGCTCAAATTGATAGCCCGCTAACTGGTCATAGCATGTACCGCAGGAAACCACGACCGTCTTGATATCAAGATAGTTCAAGGTATTTGCCACGCGATGGAACAAAACTCGGTTATCAGTGATCATTTTTTCTGCTTTATCAAAATCACCGTTTCCCTTTTGGGGATAACCGCAACATAAGTAGCCAGGGGGCAAAACAGTTTGTACACCAGCATGCCAGAGCATGGCTTGGGTCGCTAAGCCTACTTGAGAAAATAGACGCTCCGAACCACAACCGGGGAAATAAAAAACTGCCTCGGTATCAGCACTGGTTTTCTTAGGATCACGAATAATCGGTACATAATCCGCATTCTCAATATCTAATAATGCTCTTGCCGTCTTTTTAGGTAAGTTACCAGGCATCTTCTTATTAATGAAATAAATAATTTGCTCTTGGATCGGTGGCTTGCCTACCGTGGCAGGTGGTTTTTTTGTTTGTTGTTTAGCCCACTTCCTCAGAACTTGATGAGCAAAGCGCTGAATACCATAACCCCACTCGATCATTACTTTTCGTGTTAAACGAATGGTCTCAGGATTGCTTGCATTCAAGAAGAACATAGAGGCTGCCGTTCCAGGATTAAAGCGGCGCTGACCCATCTTGCGTAATAAGTTGCGCATGTTCATGGTGACATCACCAAAATCAATTTTCACTGGGCAGGGGGTATAGCACTTATGACAAACGGTGCAATGCGCTGCTACGTCATCAAACATTTCCCAATGACGTACCGAGATTCCGCGGCGGGTTTGTTCTTCGTATAAGAATGCCTCAATCAGCAAGGAGGTTGCCAAAATTTTATCGCGTGGGCTGTAGAGTAAATTTGCTCGCGGCACATGGGTTGCGCAAACTGGCTTACATTTACCACAGCGCAGGCAATCCTTCACACTATCAGCAATTGCACCGATATCGCTCTGTTGCATGATCAATGACTCATGACCCATTAAGCCAAAGCTTGGTGTGTATGCCCTTTGCAAATTAGCATCGGGCATTAACTTCCCTTTATTAAAGTGTCCATTGGGATCAACACGCTGTTTGTATGAACGAAAGTCTTTTAGCTCCTCATCGCTTAAATACTCTAATTTGGTAATTCCGATTCCATGCTCGCCTGATATCACACCATCAAGTGAGCGGGCCAAGGCCATGATGCGATCAACCGATCGATGAGCATCTTGAAGCATCTCATAATCATCCGAGTTCACCGGAATATTGGTATGGACATTGCCATCTCCTGCATGCATATGCAAAGCAATAAATACACGCTTGCGTAATATTTTTTGATGAAGCGTAATGATTTCTTTAAGAACTAACTCAAACGCTGCACCGCCAAAAAGAATTTGTAAGGGTGTTAATAATTGGGTTTTCCAAGAAGCGCGCAAGCTTCCATCCTGAATCTGCGGAAAGTAATTCTCAATTCTTGCCAACCATTCGGACCATTGATTACGCACATCATGAATTAAAGCGTGTGCTTGCTGCACACGATCACCCACCATCTCAGCATGCGATATATCTTCAATTTCTTCGTTAGCACGAATAGGTAAAAGTGGTTGCTTCAGATATGAATCTAATGCATCAAGCAATTGCAATTTGTTTTTAAGGGATAGTTCAATATTGATTTGCTCAATACCATCGGTGTACTCTCCCATTCGCTCGAGCGGAATCACAACATCCTCATTGATCTTAAAAGCATTCGTGTGTTTTGCGATTGCTGCTGTGCGCGCCCGATCCAGCCAAAACTTTTTGCGTGCTTCTGCACTTACAGCGACAAAACCCTCGCCGACCCGACGATTGGCCATGCGCACCACCTCACTTGTGGCGGCAGCAACTTCCTCTTCATTTTCTCCAGCAATATCTCCAATCAAAACCATTTTGGGCAAACCATTGCGCTTTGACTTAGTGGAGTAGCCTACTGCCTTGAGATATCGATCATCTAAGTGCTCAAGGCCCGCCAAAATAGGGCCGCCTTTTTTACTCAGATCATCAAGATATGCTTTAACCTCAACAATGCTTGGAATCGCTTCGCGCGCTTGTCCGAAAAACTCTAGGCAAACAGTACGCATATATTTGGGCATCCGATGCAATATCCAGGTGGCGCTAGTAATGAGCCCATCGCAACCCTCTTTTTGAATTCCAGGTAAGCCTGATAAGAACTTATCGGTAACGTCTTTTCCTAGACCTGCTTTTCTAAACTTAGCGCCATCAATCTCAAGCAGTTCAGAGCGTATGACTTTTTGCCCAGGCAAATGAAGGCCGTCAGACCATGTCAATTGAAAGCGTGCGCTTGCAACCTCATGAATCTTTCCTAGGTTATGGTCCAAACGCTCCACATCTAACCAATTACCATCTGGGTCTACCATTCGCCAGCTCGCTAAATTATCGAGCGCGGTCCCCCATAAGACTGCCTTTTTACCCCCAGCATTCATGGCAATATTTCCGCCAATGCAACTCGCGTCTGCGGAGGTAGGATCAACTGCAAAGACAAGACCGATAAGTTCTGCGGCGTCTGCTACGCGACGTGTTACCACACCAGCGCCAGAATATATAACTGGGACTAAGGTTGTATGCCCTGGTAATGGCTTCATTTCAACCAAGCCCAAGTCCATTAATTTTTCCGTGTTAATTACGGCAGACATTGCCACCATCGGAATAGCTCCACCGGTATATCCGGTGCCACCGCCTCTTGGCACAATCGTCAGGCCAAGCTCAATACACGCTTTCACTAAGCTTGGGATTTCTGCTTCGGTATCCGGCTTTAAAACAACAAAAGGATATTCAACTCGCCAATCGGTTGCATCAGTGACATGTGCGACGCGCGACATGCCATCGAACGCAACATTATCGGCATGTGTGTATTTGGCAAAAACACGTTTCGCCTGTTTGCGGAGTTGCGCAACTGTCTGAAATTCTTGCTCAAATGATTGCACTGCTTTTCTAGCGCTTGTAATCAATAAAGCAACTTGTTGAGCGGAGTCATCTGATATTCGTTTTTCAACTTCGCGTAAGCGATGCCAAAGGGCGTCGATTAATGCCTTTCTTCGCACTGCGTTATCGAGTAGATCATCTTGTAAATATGGATTGCGTTGCACCACCCAAATATCCCCTAAAACCTCAAACAGCATCCGTGCCGATCGCCCTGTTCGTCGGACTCCACGCAAGGTCTCAAGCGTTTGCCAAGCCTCTTTACCCAAAAGGCGAATTACAATCTCCTTATCTGAAAACGAGGTGTAGTTGTATGGAATCTCGCGTAATCGGGGAGATTCCATAGCGGTCTCAGACAATCTGTCTAAGGAAATAGGAGCGTTCATAGTGGCTTAGCTATTAAAAGCCTATTTTAGTAGACCTTCGTCATTTGCGTGAGTTTGGTCTAATACACAATCTTGAATCAATTGAAGGACTTAAGTACTATCCATGGTACGCTTTGAGCATGAAAAGTAACTATTTAAAGCGAATTTTGAGTGCTAAGGTCTATGACCTAGCTCGAGAGACAGAACTTGAGAAGGCGCACAACCTTAGTGCCCGCTTCCACAATACTATTCTTTTAAAGCGTGAAGATAACCAAGCGGTCTTCTCATTCAAGTTACGGGGTGCCTATAACAAAATGGCACAACTAAGCTCAGCACTATTAAAAAAGGGGGTCATTGCCGCCTCGGCAGGCAATCATGCACAAGGTGTCGCCCTTGCTGCTGCAAAATTAAAGTGCAAAGCAGTCATCGTTATGCCGATTACAACCCCACAGGTAAAAATTGATGCCGTAAAGTCACATGGGAAAAAATGGGTGGAACTCATTTTATTTGGAGATTCTTATAGCGATGCCTATGCGCATGCGCAAACACTTCAAACTAAAAAGGGGTATACATTTATTCATCCCTTTGATGACCCCGATGTAATTGCCGGGCAAGGTACTATTGGTCAAGAAATTTTGCAGCAGCATCCTGAACCAATTGATGCAATTTTTGTTGCGATTGGCGGCGGCGGATTAATTTCTGGTGTTGGTGAATACATCAAAGCTATTCGTCCCAACATTAAAGTGATTGGCGTTCAAACTGTAGACTCTGATGCAATGAGACAGTCGCTTGCTGCTGGTAAACGAATTGAGCTAAAAGAAGTCGGTTTGTTTTCAGATGGCACTGCAGTCAAACTCGTTGGTAAGGAAACCTTTAAGATTTGTCAGCGCGTTGTTGATGAGATTGTGTTGGTTGATACCGATGAAATCTGTGCCGCTATTAATGATGTATTTACGGACACACGGAGTATTTTGGAGCCTGCTGGTGCACTCGCGATTGCGGGTGCAAAAAAATATATTGAGCAACATCGTCTTAAAAATAAAACGTTTGTAGCAATTGCTTGCGGTGCCAACATGAACTTTAGTCGCCTGCGCTTTGTGGCTGAACGTGCGGATGTGGGTGAGTTTCGAGAGGCAGTGTTTGCAATCACAATTCCGGAAGAGCGTGGCTCCTTTAAAGCCTTTTGCAAAATGCTGGGTAAGCGCAATGTCACCGAATTCAATTACCGTATCGCACATCAAGATAAGGCGCATATTTTTGTAGGCATTTCTACACAAAAAGCGGGGGATAACAAATCGATTGCACTAGCTTTTCGTAAGGCAGGCTTTGCCACCATCGATCTTAGTCATGATGAGCTTGCAAAAGCACATCTACGTCATATGGTGGGCGGTAGCTCTCCACTCGCCCAAGATGAGCTTCTCTATCGTTTTGAATTTCCAGAACGACCGGGTGCGTTAATGCGTTTCTTGGATTGTCTTGCGCCCAACTGGAATATTAGTCTTTTTCATTATCGTAACCACGGGGCCGATTACGGTCGAATTCTGGTTGGCATTCAGGTTCCCAAGAATGACCAGAAGGCATTCAAGCATTTCTTAAAGACCTTGGGCTACCCCCATTGGGATGAAAGCAATAACCCAGCATACCGATTGTTTCTCAAATAATATGTCCTATACGCTCGATGGCAAATTAGTAGTTGCGATCTCCTCAAGAGCTTTATTTGATTTTGAAGAAGAAAATCGACTGTTTGAGGATAGTGACGACCGCGCATACATGAATTTACAGCTCGAGCGCATAGCAACTCCTGCTCAGACTGGAGTTGCCTTTCCCTTAGTCAAAAAACTATTACGCTTTAATCAAGACAAGCAACGGGTTGAGGTCGTTATCCTCTCGCGCAATGATCCGGTAAGTGGTTTGCGGGTCTTTCGTTCTTCCAAACATCACGGTCTTGATATTGAGCGTGGCGTATTTACGCGCGGTAGACCTCCATACCACTATCTCAAGTCCTTACAGGCTAATTTATTTCTTTCGGCGAACGAAGAAGATGTACGCGCTACCTTGGCTGCCGGATTTCCCGCGGCGCGCGTCTATCCAGAATCTAGCAAAGCGGCTGAGCACAACCCCAATGAAATCCGCATCGCCTTTGATGGTGATGCAGTTTTATTCTCTGATGAGGCCGAACAAGTATTCCAAGATCAAGGATTACAGGCTTTTGTTGCGCACGAAAGTAAAAATGTTTCAATCCCGCTTCCGCCTGGTCCATTTAAACCATTATTGGCAGCACTGCATCAATTGCAAAATGAAGCGGCATCCAGTGAGATGCGAATTCGTACCGCATTGGTAACGGCACGTTCTGCACCTGCTCATGAACGGGCAATTCGCACTTTGATGGACTGGGGAATTGGGGTTGATGAGGCTATGTTCCTAGGTGGGTTGTCTAAACGTGAGTTCTTAAAAGAGTTTGAACCTGATTTTTTCTTTGATGACCAAACGGGTCATTGCAATGCAGCCTCTAGTGTTGCCCCAACGGGTCATGTGATCTCAGGGGTTGCTAACAGTGAACGCAATAAAACTTAAGCAAAGTTCGCATGACTGAATTTGTCCTTGGGCAACAAAGTGCCTACCCTAATCAATATGACCCGAGTCTTCTCTTTCCGATTGCACGATCCGATAATCGATCTTCCCTAGGATTAAATTCGCAATCCACGCCACCCTTCTTTGGGGTCGATATATGGAATGCGTATGAACTTGCTTGGCTAAACCTCAAAGGTAAACCACAAATTGCTTTAGCAGAATTTATCATTCCAGCCGATTCTCCCAATATGATTGAGTCCAAATCTTTTAAGCTCTATCTGAATAGTCTGAACCAACATTGTTTTGCTGATTTTGCAACCGTAAAAACGTGCTTACAGCATGACCTTTCTCAGGTCTTGGGAACCGGTCTACAAGTGAGATTAGTTCAGCCCTGTGAAATCACTTCAAATAAAAAGATAGCTCCTATTGAAGAGCTAGGCGGGCAATTATTAGATCGGCTTGATATTGAAGTAAACAGTCATCAGAGTGTAGATCTGCTGTTACTGAAAGCGGATCATACGTCTGCGCCCATTACCCAAACATTGGTATCTCACCTACTCAAATCAAACTGTCCAGTTACTGGTCAGCCTGACTGGGCCAGCGTACAAATTCAGTATCAAGGAAGGCCGATTGACGAAGAGGGCTTGCTGCGCTATTTGATTGGCTTTCGCCAACTTGGGGAATTTCATGAGCACTGCGTAGAGAAAATTTTCTGCGATATCAAAATACAGTGTCAACCTGAAAAATTATCGGTGTATGCCCGTTACACACGCCGTGGTGGCTTGGATATCAATCCATTCCGAACCGATTTCAATGCTGCCTGGCCTAACAACATTCGTCATGCCAGGCAGTAAATCCAAATTCCTAGAAAGGAATATCGTCGTCCATAGCACCAAGCCCTGCAGGGGCCTGGTTTGCACTGCTGTCAGAGGGTTTTGAACGAGAGCTTGGTTCAGCGGCATCCCCTGAACCAGCCATCCGGGCTCCAAGCATTTGCATACTATCAGCGATGATCTCGGTTGAGTATTTTTCTTGCCCACTTTGATCCGTCCACTTGCGCGTACGTAATCGTCCCTCGACATATACCTGCGAACCCTTTTTGAGATATTGGCCAGCAATTTCGGCCAGTTTGCCAAAGAAGGCGATACGATGCCACTCAGTGTTTTCTTTCATCTCACCCGTCTGCTTATCTTTATAACGGTCTGAGGTAGCAACAGAAATATTGGTGACGGCGTCACCGCTTGGCATATAACGTGTTTCTGGGTCGCGCCCAACGTTACCAACGATGATCACTTTATTGACTGAAGCCATTTTGTCTCCCGAAGTTAAGTAAATAAAAAGTGTGGCTAAAGCTACGTTGCTGTTTGCGCAGATGGAATATTGCGCATCGGCCATGCAATTATAAGCCAGAGAATAATCAGAACACTACCGCCAATAAATACCGATAACTCGCCGGAGTATTGCATTAGCAGGCCACCAACTGCAGCGCCTGTAAATAATCCCACAGACTGTGTTGTGTTGTAGATTCCGAGCGCCGCTCCCTTTTCATCCTTGGCCCAACGCGAGACCATGGATGGTTGTAGGGCTTCGAGTAAATTAAACCCAACAAAGTAAATTAACAAAGCAAGCACGATCATCATCAGAGTATGTGCTTGAAAAAAGACTATCTGTGAAACCAAAAGAATGACCACGGATGTTAGTAAAACACGACGCCACTGTTTCTTTTTCTCGCCATAAATAATTCCTGGAAGCATCAAGAAAAAGGAGGTAACAACTACCGGAAAATAAACTTTCCAATGGTCATCCAATGGTAATCCTGCATCGACTAGTAGTCTTGGAACTACGAGGAACATCGCCACTTGCGTAGCATTCAACACAAAAACACCAACATTCAAGCGCATCAACTCGGGACGAAGAAATATTTGTCGTAGAGGTTGCTGTGCTACTCGTATTTGCTTGGGTGGACTGGGTACCAATAACCATGCCACCAAAAATCCAATCAGCCCGAGTCCTGCCAATAATAAAAACATGCCATCAAGTCCAATCGCTCGATAAATAGGCGTGGCAATGACCAATGACAGGGCGAATGACAATCCGATACTGCCACCCACGATGGCCATCGCAGCGGTCCTCACCTGATCGCGCGTTAAATCAGCCACCCAGGCTGATACTGCGGCAGATATTGCCCCAGCTCCCATTAATCCTCGACCGATTGCAATCCACAGTAAATCATCCCGACTAGCTGCTATTAAAGCTCCAGCAATAAATAGGCTTAGACCCCATAAAACGACTGGCTTGCGACCAATACGGTCAGATAAGGTCCCCAATGGAATATGAAAAAAAGCCTGCACGATATTGAAAATACCAAGCGCTAGGCCTACCCAAAGGGCGTTTTGCCCCCCGGGTAAATCCCGAGCATGTAGGGAAAAAACGGGTAAGAGCAGGAATAAGCCCAGCATCCGCAAGCCAAAGATGCCAGCAAGAGCTAGGGTTGAGCGGAGTTCGGAAGAGTTCATTAGAAAAGGCTATATTAACAAGTTACGCTAAAAAATCATGAACAACGAAATCAAGATCCGCGGTGCCCGCACCCATAACCTAAAAAACATTAATCTCGATATCCCGCGCGAGAAACTGGTGGTGCTTACAGGCTTGTCAGGATCAGGCAAAAGCTCCCTTGCTTTTGATACTCTGTATGCAGAAGGACAGCGGCGTTATGTAGAGTCTCTTTCTGCCTATGCAAGGCAGTTTTTACAGTTAATGGAAAAACCGGATGTTGATGTGATTGAGGGATTATCTCCAGCAATCTCAATCGAGCAAAAAGCAACTAGTCACAATCCGCGGTCGACTGTTGGTACGGTTACTGAAATTCATGATTACCTACGCTTGTTATTTGCCCGCGCAGGCACACCCTACTGCCCTGATCATGAACTTCCATTGGAAGCCCAAAGCGTTTCCCAAATGGTTGATACCGTCTTGGCAATGCCCGAAGACAGTAAGTTAATGATCTTAGCTCCCGTTGTGAGTGAGCGCAAAGGAGAGTTTGTCGATTTATTTGAAACCCTACAGGCTCAGGGTTTTGTGCGTTTTCGGGTCCGCTCAGGCGGGGGTACCAGCAACGCAGCCAAAGCAGAAATTTTTGAGTCTGATCGCCTACCTCAGCTCAAGAAAAACGATAAACACTCCATCGAGGTAGTGGTTGACCGGATTCGGGTCAAAGCAGAGATTGGGCAACGCCTTGCCGAATCCTTCGAAACGGCACTTCGCCTTGCCGATGGCAAAGCAATGATCGTCAATATGGATACTGGTCAAGAAACGATTTTTTCGAGTAAGTTTGCCTGTCCCGTTTGCTCCTACTCACTGCAAGAACTAGAACCTCGCCTATTCTCGTTTAACAATCCAATGGGTGCTTGCCCAAGCTGTGATGGTCTTGGGCATATTTCCTTTTTTGACCCTAAGCGTGTGGTAGCTCACCCTGATTTATCACTTGCATCGGGTGCTATTAAAGGCTGGGATCGACGGAATCAGTTTTACTTCAAACTCTTGCAAACTCTTGCCAAGCATGGTGGGTTTGATCTTGAAAAATCGTTTGAGAAACTTTCCAAAAAAGCCCAAGACCTGATTTTGTATGGCTCAAGGGAGGAAACTATTCCCTTTGAGTACCTCAATGAAAAAGGTCGCTCGGTCGTTCGCGAGCACTCGTTTGAGGGGATCTTGGCTAATTTTGAACGTCGTTATCGGGAAACTGATTCTGCAGCAGTTCGTGAAGAACTGGCACGTTACCAAAATATCCGCTCCTGTCCCGATTGCAAGGGAACGCGCCTACGTAAGGAAGCTCGCTTCGTTAAGGTTGGCGACAACCAACAAGCCCGTGCTATCTATGAAATTAGTGCCATGCCATTACGTGAGGCGCAAAACTATTTTGCTGACCTTAACCTCAAAGGCTCTAAGCGTGAAATCGCCGATAAAATTGTTAAAGAAATTGGCTCTCGACTACGTTTTCTAAACGATGTGGGCTTAGATTATTTATCGCTTGAGCGCAGTGCGGATACCCTTTCAGGCGGTGAAGCCCAACGCATTCGTTTGGCCTCACAAATTGGCTCAGGGCTTACCGGCGTCATGTATGTCTTGGATGAGCCGTCGATTGGTTTACATCAGCGCGACAATGATCGTCTCATTGCAACCCTCAAGCACTTGCGTGATTTGGGTAATAGTGTCTTAGTTGTCGAGCATGATGAAGATATGATTCGGGCTTCTGACTATGTGATTGATATTGGTCCAGGCGCTGGAGTTCATGGTGGAAAAATTGTTGCCACCGGCACGCCAACCCAGGTTGAAAATAATCCAAACTCCCTAACGGGAGCCTATTTATCGGGTCTAGAAAAAATTTCTGTTCCTGAGCAACGCATTAAAAACGATGGTCGCTACTTAGGCATCCTTGGCGCAACGGGCAATAATTTACAGAAAGTCGATGCTCACATTCCTGTAGGTTTGCTGACCTGTGTAACCGGTGTATCGGGCTCTGGTAAATCGACCCTCATTAATGACACCTTATTTCATGCGGTTGCTCAACACTTGTATGGATCCAGTGCGGAACCTGCGCCTCATGAACGAATTGATGGAATCGAGTTCTTTGATAAGGTGATTAATGTCGATCAATCCCCAATTGGCCGCACACCACGCTCAAATCCAGCAACCTATACCGGCGTATTCACACCAATCCGCGAGTTGTTCGCAGGCGTGCCCGCTGCCCGCGAACGTGGTTATGAAGCAGGGCGTTTCTCGTTTAATGTTAAAGGTGG
>DBCI01000049.1:39482-44755 GCA_002292975.1 Polynucleobacter sp. UBA962
TTACCAGATGTGTATGTTCCCTGCGATGTCTGCCATGGTAAGCGCTATAACCGTGAGACTTTGGATATTCGTTATAAAGGTAAAAATATTCATGAGGTTTTGGCAATGACTATCGAACAGGCACACGAGTTCTTCGAGGCGGTGCCTGTTGTTAAACGCAAACTCAAAACCCTACTTGATGTTGGCTTGGGATATGTGTGTCTCGGACAAAGCGCAACTACACTATCGGGTGGCGAAGCACAACGCGTCAAGCTATCCCTCGAATTATCGAAGCGTGATACTGGACGGACTCTGTATATCTTGGATGAACCGACAACTGGCCTTCACTTTCATGACATTAAATTACTGTTAGGCGTGATTCATACACTCAAAAAACAGGGTAATACAGTAGTCATCATTGAGCACAACTTAGACGTTATTAAAACTGCCGATTGGTTGATTGACCTTGGTCCAAACGGAGGCGCAGGCGGTGGTCAAATTATTGCCACAGGCACGCCGGAGGAGGTAGCTGAAAATCCTGCGAGTTTTACTGGTAAGTATCTGAAACCTCTTTTAAAAGCGAAATCTTCCTTGCCCACGAAGAAGAAAAAAGCCCTAGAGCAGGCGAGCTTCAGCTAAATCGATTGATTCTGGGCTACCAGATAAAACGACGATGTCGCCTTGCTGTAAAACAAGGTTTTGATCAAGCTCTAACTTAATGTACTCCGCATTGGTTGATTTTCTGCGAACTGCTTGAATATGTACTCCGTCCTCTTCGAGCGCTAGCTCAGAAAGTGTCATACCAATTGCTTTCGCTCCCTCTTGCACAGGTATCGAATGAAGATGCCAAGATTGATTAGCGCTTATCTCATCGTCCTCGGCACCCCTAAAATATCCACGCAATAGTCCATACCGCTGTTCTCGAGCGTCTGTAACTCGACGCACTACCTTGCGCATAGAAACCCCCATAATCAATAAAACATGGGAGGCTAACATTAAGCTACCCTCGATCAATTCTGGAATGACTTCGGTGGCCCCAGCACTTTGCAGTTTTTCTAAGTCAGCATCATCGCGTGTACGTACCAATACAGTCATACCTGGCTTTATATGTTCTACCAGATGCAAGATCTTTAGGCTATGAGGGGTATCAGCAAACGATATGACCAATGCTTTTGCCCGTAATAATCCGGCCGCAACTAAAACATTCTCACGCGTTGCGTCCCCATAGACTACATGACTTCCGCCTGCCACAGCATCGGCAATTCGGTCCGGGTCTAAGTCAAGGGCTAAGTATGAAATGTTCTCTTGGTCAAGCATTTTGGCAAGCGCCTGCCCTGAGCGTCCAAACCCACAAATAATGACGTGGTCTTTATTGCGCACACTCTTTGTCGCCACCTTTGTTAACGCAAGCGACTGTAAAAGCCATTCATTGCTTGCAAAACGAAGTGCAATTTGATCACTGTATTGAATTAAAAATGGAGCGGCCAGCATGGAAAGTAACATGGCGGCCAGTACAGCTTGACTAAAGGCGGGATCAATTAAATGTAAGCCATCAATTTGAGTTAGCAAGACAAAGCCAAACTCACCCGCTTGCGCTAAGCACAAACCCGTCCGGATCGAAATACCGGGGCTCGCTCCAAATCCACGCGTAAGGACGGCAATTACTCCAAATTTGAATACCAAGGGAAAAATAAATAACAGCAGAACCAGGAACCATTGTTCATAAATGACTATGGGGTCAAGCAGCATGCCGATCGTAATAAAAAATAAGCCTAACAATACATCGCGAAATGGCTTGATATCATCCTCAACCTCATGACGATACGGCGTCTCCGAGATCAACATCCCTGCTAAAAATGCTCCTAGTGCCATGGATAAACCAAAATGCCCGGTTATTGCAGACATCCCCAACACAATTAATAACAAATTAAGCATGAAGAGTTCTTGCGAGCGATACCCAGCTACAAACTTAAACCACCGACTCATGACATTTTGGCCAATGTAAAAAATCAGTACTAGCGCCAAGAAAATTTTGACCAATGCAAAGGCAATATCTATAACGAGATCTTTACCACTTTGTGCCAGGGAGGGAATCAGAATAAGAAGAAAAACAACTGCAAGATCCTGAAACAAAAGAATGCCCACAACATTTCGGCCTTGTTCAGTTTCCAGCTCCATCCTGTCTGACAAGATTTTTGTCACAATCGCAGTCGACGACATCGATAAGGCGCCTCCTAAAGCAAGGGCTGCTTGCCACGTCATGGGATAAATCCAAGCAATCATCAAACCAATGGGTATTGTTAAAACGATTGTCAAAATGACCTGGCTTGCGCCAAGCCCAAAAACGATCTTACGCATCGAGCGTAATTTATGAATATTGAACTCGAGACCAATAGAAAACATCAAAAAAACGACTCCGAACTCTGCGAGATACTTGACAGTTTCTGAATCAGAGGCAAGCCCTAAAGCATGGGGCCCAATTAAAACCCCGGCGGCCAAATAGCCCAAAATAGGGGGCAGGCCAAAATAGCGGAAAATAAGCACCCCCGCCACACCAGAGGCTAACAAAAAGAGAGTTAATTGAAGGACGCTCGGCATATACTTACTCCATGATAGCTAAGAACCCACGTGCGCTTGAGCTAGCGTGCGATACCCTTGACATTGAAGCGGATGCTTTACGGAAAATGCGCGATCGCCTTGCAAAAACAGGGGGCGATGCCCTTGTTTTATCGATCACCCTCCTCGAACAATGCCGTGGTCGCATCGTGGTCTCGGGTATCGGTAAATCCGGTCATATTGCCCGCAAAATTGCTGCGACCTTTGCATCGACTGGTTCGCCCGCTTTTTTTGTCCATCCCGCCGAAGCTAGTCATGGTGACTTAGGAATGGTAACGCGGGATGATGTATTTGTCGCCATCTCAAATTCTGGTGAGACTGAGGAATTACTCACCATTGTTCCCATCATTAAGCGAACTGGTGCCAAACTCATTGCCCTAACCGGTGACCTAAGCTCATCACTCGCAAAATTAGCAGATGCACATTTAGATGTGAGCGTCGATAAGGAAGCATGCCCCTTAAATATGGCACCCACCACTAGTACAACCGCTGCTCTTGCGATGGGCGATGCGCTCGCTGTGGCTCTTCTCGATGCGCGGGGTTTTAATGCCCAAGACTTTTTACGATCACACCCTGGCGGTCGCCTAGGACGCAAATTGTTAATTCATGTCTCTGAAGTGATGCGTGATTTTGCTAACACCCCCAAAGTATCTGAAGACAGCTCCTTTCAAGAGGCTTTAGCTGAAATGAGTCGCCACAAGATGGGTTTAGTCGTCATCATTGATGCTAGTAAGTGCGTGCTTGGTATTTTGACGGATGGTGATTTACGCCGTTTGCTTGAAAAAGGGATTGATACAAAGACTATTCAACTTGCGAAGATCGTCACTGCGAACCCAAGAACGATTCCACCCGATCTAATTGCCGAAGAGGCTATTGAGATGATGGAGCATCACCGCATTAATCATCTTATCGTTGCGGATAGTAATAAAACTCTCTTGGGCGCGTTAAATTTGCATGACTTGTTTGCAGCGAAGGTCATTTAAATATGCCAGTCGCCTTCACTCCTCACACCACCAATCCCTTAAAAGCTCATCCTCAAGCTCTTGAGCGGGCAAGTGCAATAAAGATGTTAGTTCTTGATGTTGATGGCGTGCTAACGAATGGTCAAGTTTTCTTTGGGCCTGATGGCAAAGAAATGTTAAAAGGTTTTGATATCCAAGATGGTTACGGAATTCAGTTACTTCAAAGCATTGGCATATCCTGTGCCGTGATTACTGGACGTCATTCAAAAATGGTACTTGCGCGGTGTGATGAACTTCATATTAAGCATGTATTTACAGGCGTAAAAGATAAAAATACTGCATTAGAAGAGCTTTTAAAACGGATCAATCTTAAAGCGAGTGAGCTTGCCATTATGGGCGATGACTGGCCTGATTTAGCCATTCTCCTGCGCGCTGGTTTGCGACTTGCTCCAGCCCAGGCGCATCAAGAAGTATGTCAAATTGCTCACTACATTACCCATGCCAAGGGTGGCTATGGCGCGGTCCGTGAAGTATGTGATCTAATTTTGAAAGCGCAGGGCCACTATGATGAACTATTACTCTCTACAAAAGGACTACCTACAACCTCATGAAATTTAATAGCATACAAATCTATCAAATTGCATTACGAGGGATCTTGCGGGTTTTACCTTTTTTGCTAATGGGCTCACTGACCCTCGCAACATTTTGGTTAGTTAAGCGGAGTTCTCCACCAGAGGCATTGCTGTTAGCAAAAGTTCCTCAGCATGTCCCTGACTACATTCTTAAAAATGCGTCGCTATCCAACCTCAATGAATTGGGGCAAACCAAATATCGCGTGCTTGGTAAAAAGCTTACGCATTATGAAGATGATGCATCGATGGACCTAGAGTTTCCCCGCATGCGCGTTTTTCAAACCCAAGGCTCCGCTCCAGTTACCGTTAGGGCAGATCGCGGTTATATTGATGGAGATCTAACAATATTAGATCTTTTTGGGAACGGTGAAATTTATCGTCCTGCCCAAGAAGCCTTCGGTGATCTTAAAGCCTCGCCCAGACTACTTGCTCGCTCGAGCTATTTTCAGGCAATTATCAATGATGATATTGTGCGGACCGATAAGCCCTTAGAACTCCAACAGGGTATATCGATCATGAACTCTACTGGTGGTGGGGTACTTAATAATGTCCAACATAGCGTCACCCTAACTGGTCAAGTTCGTGGTCGTATCGAACCATCCGAACAACGAGGTCGCAATTGATTCGTATTCTTCGTATTTTGATACTCTTGTTGCCAATTTTGGCTGGCAATGCCTTTGCAAATAAATCTGATCAGGATAAGCCCCTTATAGTCAATGCCGACCAAGTCGATGTCGATGATGTTAAACAAAGCTACCAACTGAGTGGCGATGTTTTACTCATCAAAGGATCTATGATTGCCAAAGGAGATAAGGGAACAATTCTGGTGGACCCTCAGGGTTATCAAAATATTGGTCTCAAAGGCAGGCTGGAGGCACCTGCTTCAATGCGGCAGCGGCGCGAAGGACTGGCTGATGAGTTTATGCAGGGGGTTGGACGAGATGTATCTTACGATGACAAGAAAGAACTGATTGTTTTGACCGGTCAGGCCACCATTAAGCGTTTACTCAATATGCAAATGCTCGATCAATTACAGGGCTGGCAAATTGAATATGAAGACATTAAAGAAAGCTACAAAGTGAGG
>DBCI01000049.1:44878-47084 GCA_002292975.1 Polynucleobacter sp. UBA962
AGGGTCTACAAAAACGCTATGGTTCTCGAACTGTAGTGCGCGATGTCAGTATTGAGGTTAAGAGTGGAGAGGTGGTTGGCTTACTGGGTCCCAATGGGGCAGGTAAAACGACATCCTTTTATATGATTGTAGGGCTGGTGCCCTTAGATGGTGGAAGCATTCTCTTAGATGGGCAAAAAATTAGTGGCCTACCAATCCATCAGCGCGCCCGAATGGGTCTTTCCTATCTTCCCCAGGAAGCATCTGTATTTCGGAAACTAAATGTTGCTGAGAATATACAAGCTGTTCTTGAGTTACAAGAGTTCGAGGGAAGACCACTAAGCAAAAAAAGAATACGAGAGCGCTTAGATGAACTTTTGGGTGAACTCCAAATTACACATTTGCGCAATAACCCCGCTCTTTCACTCTCCGGCGGAGAGCGGCGTCGAGTTGAAATTGCTCGCGCCTTAGCTTCACACCCTAAATTTATTTTGCTTGATGAGCCATTTGCGGGCGTCGATCCCATCGCAGTAGGAGAAATTCAGCGTATTGTCCGATTCTTACGAGACCGTCAGATAGGTGTTTTGATTACCGACCATAACGTTCGTGAAACACTGGGTATTTGTGATCATGCCTACATTATTAGCGAAGGCAGTGTCTTGGCAGAAGGTAAAGCGGATGAAATTATCCAAAATGATGAGGTTAGACGAGTTTATTTAGGCGAAAATTTCCGCATGTAAGCTGCTTAGCATGGCATAAATGGATTGATAAAAAAATTAATCTAGATTGGTGCATTGCGTCAGATCAAGTTAAATTGATGAACAAAATAAAATTTTTTAATTCCTAGAATCCATATCAGGATTGGCTAAGAAGATCTTTTCTAATCGAAAAGCTTCTATTGTGATGGGGATATTGATTTTGGGCTATTGGATTTAGAAGAAATCGCTGATAACCTAGGGTTGCATGTAAGCTCAGTTTTTGTGTAAACAGTCTAATTTCTAGGGTTAATTGGTCTTATTTTCAATGAGATACTGCTTCATGACCTCCCCCTACCGGTTGATTGATTTGTGTACACACGAATAACTGTAGCGAATTATCGGGAATCACTACGCATCCCCGCCATGCATTTGCGTAGCTATTAATCATGGAGGTTTGTCATGCATTTACGTATTAATAGTCGTCACCTTGAGATCACTCCAGCAATCCGTACTCATTTAGAAGTCCGTCTTGAGCGCATTCGTAAGCACTTTGATCATGTGATCGATGCATCGGCATTTTTGATGGTCGACAAAGCGAAAGAGAAGGACTTACGTCAGACTGCCGAACTAACTCTTCACCTAAAAGGCAAAGAACTATTCGCCCAAGCCCACCATGAAGACCTGTACCATGCAATGGATGCCGTGATTGATAAGCTAGATAGGCAGTTACTCAAGCACAAAGAAATTATTCAAGACCACCATCATGATAAAAATAAGGTACAAAGTCTTTCCCAATAGAGACCTATAATAGGAGGTCATGAGTGTTCTCACTGACCTTTTTACGACTGATGGTATTGATCTCAACGGTTTAGCTAAGTCTAAAGCTGAATCCTTTGAGATCGCCAGTCAGCTCTTTTCCAAAAAACTTGATATTCCCGCTGAAACTGTTTTAGGCTTTCTAGATGCCCGCGAAGCCCTAGGAAGCACTGGTTTAGGTGCCGGTGTGGCAATTCCACATGGTCGAATCAAGGGACTAAAGCAACCTCTTGCCGCATTCTTTCGCCTTAATAAGCCTATTGAGTTCAATGCTCCCGACGGGCAAGCTGTGTCTTTAATGATCTTTTTATTAGTCCCGGAAAAAGCGACCCAAGAACATCTTGAAATCCTCTCGGCAATTGCGCAGCTACTTTCAGATGCTCATGTGCGGGAACAATTGCTTACAGAATCAGATCCACAGAAAGTACAGCAACTCATTTGCCATTGGGAGGCATAACAATGAGCCAACAGCTTTTACTTGAAGGAATAACAGCACAACAAGTCTTTGACGACAATATAGCCGACCTAAAGCTGTCTTGGATTAGTGGGCTTGAAGGTGCAGACCGAACCTTTGATACACAAGCTGTAAAAGCGGCGGCGGCTTCTTCCGATCTAGTGGGTCACCTAAACATGATTCACCCGAGCCGAATTCAAATCTTTGGCCTCCAGGAGGTGGAGTACCACGCCAATCTTTCAAGCGATGAGCGACAAGC
>DBCI01000049.1:47178-67195 GCA_002292975.1 Polynucleobacter sp. UBA962
TATTGCCAACGGTCGTCAACTCCGCTGTTCTCAACCAGCACTTCCGCAGCGGAAGTTATTGACCACCTACGGTTTTATCTAACCAAGATTGGCGCTCCTTGCAGCACCATGCACGGCGTGTTCATGGACATTCTGGGCCTAGGCGTTTTAATCACAGGTGAGTCTGGTTTGGGTAAAAGTGAACTGGGTCTTGAATTGATTTCTAGAGGCCATGGCTTAGTCGCTGATGATGCGGTTGATTTCACTCGCTTGGGGCCAGACTATATTGAAGGTCGCTGTCCCGAAATACTGCGTGACCTTTTAGAGGTTCGCGGCTTAGGACTTTTAGATATCCGGACGATATTTGGAGAAACTGCCGTTCGGCGTAAACTGAAATTACGCCTCATTGTTCAACTAGTCCGCCGTAATGATGGCGAGTTTGAAAGGTTGCCCATTGAGTCTCAGTTTATTGAGGTCCTTGATATTCCTATTCGTACTGTCAAAATTCAGGTGGCAGCAGGACGAAATCTTGCAGTCTTAGTTGAAGCGGCGGTTCGTAATACCATCCTCCAGTTGCGCGGCATTGATACCCTCAAGGATTTTATTGAGCGCCAACGCAATCAAATGAACTTAGATAGCGAAAATAATAAGACTCAGGGGCGTCTACTCTAAGATGCGAATCCAACTCATTACCGGAATTTCGGGTTCAGGTAAATCAGTTGCCTTAAGGGCTTACGAGGATGCGGGTTATGACTGCATTGATAATCTACCCGTTTCCCTAATCGAGCAATTAGTTGCAACCTTGGAATTAGAGCAATGTAAACAAATTGCGATTGCGATTGATGCACGACGCGGTACATCCATTACGCAACTACCAGCTCTTTTACAAAAATTACGCACCCAGCATGAGGTCAATATTCTTTTCCTGAATGCCGATACCAATACTTTGGTACAACGTTTTTCTGAAACCCGACGACGGCACCCGCTCTCCAATCCAAATGAATCAACCACATTAATTGATGTGATAGAGCAAGAGCGAAAATTGCTTGCGCCATTAGCCGAACAGGCTCAGCAAATCGACACGGGCCACATCCCAGCGCACACCTTGCGCAGTTGGATCTCTGATCATCTCAAAGAGAAGCCCATAGGTCTTGCTGTTATTTTCGAATCGTTTGCCTTTAAGAAAGGTGTGCCCAGTGAAGCGGATATCGTATTTGATCTTCGCTGCCTCCCCAATCCCCACTACGAGCCTCAACTGCGTGATCTGAATGGCAAGGACTCTCCAGTGATTGAATATCTCCGTCAATTCCCAGAAGTAGCTCAAATGATGGATGATATTAAGACGTATTTACAAAAATGGTTACCTCGCTATTTACAGGATGGGCGTAGTTATTTAACGGTTGCAATTGGGTGCACCGGCGGCCAACATCGATCCGTTTATTTGGTTCAGCAACTCAAAAAGTATTTTTCTGAAATACAAGCTTATCAAGATATTTATTATCTAGAGCGTCATCGTGAGCTTGATTCTAAAAACATTCGAATTGGCTGAGGCAAACCAATTTCCGCTAAGTCCTTGCGCTTTATCCACATCAGACTAGGATGGTTAAGGCGCCATTTCTTATTTAAGGATACGAGGTAGGGATACATCTGCAAACGACGATGACTAAATATATGCTGAATTACTGAACTGGTCTGTACCGACATAATTTGCTTGAAGTCAATATCCAGGGCTTTGTCCCCCAGTAGCGTTTTACTCAATAATGTTTGGGCATTGCGCACAGTCATTAAGGTGATATCTTTGCTTTGCGGCTCCCATGGTAATTCGATTAAGGAATACAAGCCGCCCCAAATCGCTTTTGGCGCTCTTCGTTCCAGCAAAATAAATTCTCCACACTGTATTACAAAGATAGAGGTCTGAAAGCTTAGGGAAGCAGACTTCTTTTTCTTTGCCGGAATCTCATTCACACGCTTTGTTTGATATGCAGTGCAGTGCCTTGTCATCGGGCACTGTGCCTGCACCTCCAAACACTTGGCATGCTTTGGGGTGCACCAGGTGGCACCAAAGTCCATCAGCGCTTGTGTATAGATCGGCATTTTTGCTGCCACGCGTGGCAATTGCGCTTCTGCCTTCAACCACAGCTCTTTGATCGTTTTCTGATCCTGCAAGTCGCCCTCAATGCCATAAAAGCGGCTAAGCACACGTTTGACATTAGCATCTAAGATTGGTGAACGTTCTTCATAGGCAAAAGCTGCTATTGCGCCAGCAGTTGATCTTCCAATACCCGGCAAACTTTCAAGCGCCTCGCGCGTTCGCGGAAAATCTCCCCCGTGCTCCACCATAATGATTTGAGCGCAACGATGAAGGTTTCGAGCGCGCGAGTAGTAACCCAAACCGCTCCATAAAGCCATGACATCATCAATGGGTGCCTTTGCTAATGATTTCAGGGTTGGAAAGCGCTTCAGAAAAAGTTGGTAGCGTTCCGTGACCGTACTTACTTGAGTTTGCTGCAACATAATCTCAGAAACCCAGATTGCATAGGGATCCCGTGTGTTCTGCCAAGGCATTCCAGTTCGCCCATGCTCTGCATACCAAGCAATCAGTTGGTTCGCAAAATTAAATGCCATTGATTAACGCTTTTGACAGACTGGGCAAAAATATGTGGAGCGTTGCCCCTGCACAATTTGCTGTATCGGTGTTTTGCACACACGACAGGGTTCACCTGCTCGGTCATAGACTTTGGTTTGCATCATAAAGTAGCCTGGTTCCCCGTGTGCATCTACAAAATCACGCAGGCTACTACCGCCTGCTTTAATCGCTTTACTTAAAACATTTCGAACGGAATCCGCTAGACGAGCGCATTGGATTTTCGTTAACTTCCCAGCCGGGAGTCGCGGATGAATGCCTGCCTCAAATAATGATTCAGAGCAATAGATGTTTCCAACACCCACAACTGCTTGACCGGCTAATAAGAAAGATTTAACTGCGATAGATCGTTTTCGCGAGAATTGATATAGGCGCATACCCCCCAATTCATCCGCAAACTCTGAAGCAAGGGGTTCTGGTCCTAATTTATTTATTAATGGGTGTTCCTCTAGAGGTCCCTTTGAAAAAGGATGCCACAGGACAGCGCCAAACTTACGGGGGTCGTGTAAACGCAGGCCAATATCACCAAAGTGAATTAATACTCGGTCATGCGGCTTAAGAGGCTCGGTCATTGGTAGGACTCGCAATACCCCAGTCATTCCCAGATGAATTAATAAATAGCCAGAGTCCATCTTGAGCAATAAATATTTACCCCTTCGTTCAATTCTCTCTAAATACTGTCCAATCAATACCTTTGGCAGTGATTTGGGGACTGGCCAGCGCAAGCGCCCATCGACAATTTTGACCCCAGTAACTGACCGCCCTTCAATATAGGGCTGAATTCCTAAACGAGTAACTTCTACTTCTGGTAGTTCTGGCATAAATGAATTGTAGTTTCGGGGATTAGAATGTGCTTATGAACATGAATTTCATGCAAAAGCGAGCATACAGGCTTGGTGTACTCTGCCTTTGTTTATTACTCTTTGCTTTCTTAGCCCCCCAACAAGCATATGCTCAAAAGATAGGTAAAGGAGCAACCAGCGATCAAGTATTTGAAATACTCGCTTCTGAAATTGCCTTACAACGGGGTGAGGCTGGCTTGGCTTACCAAACCTATTTAGGCCTTGCTCGGCAAACTGGGCAAGCAGATCTGGCGCAACGGGCGATGGAAATTGCAATTGCAGCCAATTCGCCAGATTTAGCTCTCGTAGCCGCTCAAACTTGGGATGAGCTATCTAGTCCGTCTCAAACCAAGCCCAAAGAGGTCTTGGTTACCCTATTGATGCTCAATCAACGCTGGTCAGAATCTGTTAAACCTGCAGTAGCGCTTCTCAATCAACAATCTTTGAGTGAACGTGAGAAAACGCTAAAGCAGTGGCAAAGCTTAATTGGTAGGGCTATGGACGAGAGTACTGCCATGCTAGCGTATTACCAAATAATTTCAGCCTTGGTACCACTTCCTAGTAACTCGGATATTTTGTATAGCTTCGCATTAGCCGCTGAGAAAGCTGGTGAGTTTGAGGTCATGGAAAAAACATTACGGACCATTCTCAAAAAAGATCCTAATGATGTGAATTCCTTAAATGCTCTTGGCTACTCCTTGGCAGATCGAAACATAAAACTCCCGGAAGCCTATGACCTGATTTTAAAGGCTCACAAACTATCGCCTAATGATGCGTTCATTCTTGATAGCCTAGGATGGGTCAACTTTCGTTTAGGTAATACAACGCTTGCCTTGACGCAACTTCAAGATGCCTTAAGAATGAAACCTGAGGCAGACATCGCAGCTCATCTTGGGGAAGTATTGTGGGTTTTCAATCGACCGGCTGATGCCGAATTAGCCTGGCGCCAAGGAGAACTGATTGATGCCAATAATGCAACATTAAAAGAGACCCTAAAGCGCCTTAAACCTGATTGGATTTTATCGGTGGATAAGTTAGCAAATCAATGGGACGGTCGCTTTGCTGTCAAGATGAATGATCGTCCTACGAACAACACCCAAGGGGGTAGTGGTAGTTTTACCTTAAGCAAAATTGGTTTTAGTGATACTCTCGAAATCCGCAGTCCCATTGGCGGAGCGATTGCAAAGATCGTGATCAATCCTGGCGAGGCTATTTTGGAACGCGACGGTAAAAAAATTGTTGCGATTGATGCCGACACCCTTATTCAAAATACACTCGGCTTGCCATTACCTGCGCGCGGTTTATCCAATTGGCTCAATGGTCAAGTTCGTCCTGGCAGTGCAGCTCGACTAGTCCGAGACGATCAAGGTCAAGTCAAATCGATTGCCCAAGATGGCTGGAATCTAGCGTATACCTGGAGTGTTACAAATAAAATTGAGCGTCTTACGATATCCCGCAATACGAATACTGGCACGATTGATGTTCGGTTAATATTTGATCAAGTGAATGAATAAAAAAATCGAGCTGTGCGCCCCCGCTAAAATTAATTTATTTCTTCATATCACCGGCCAGCGTACCGATGGCTACCATCAATTGCAATCGGTCTTTCAGCTCATTGACTGGTATGACATCGTTTCGCTAGAATTTTTAGATGCAGATGAAATTACTCGACCCCTTGGAGCCCATGGTGTAAGCCTAGAAAACGATTTAGTTGTTCGCGCTGCACGCCTACTGAAAAAATTTACATCTTACCCACATGGGGTAAAGATTCATCTAGAGAAAAATATTCCTATGGGCGCTGGGTTAGGGGGCGGATCATCAGATGCGGCAAGTGTTTTAATTGGCTTAAATCGACTCTGGGATTTAAATCTTAGTCAATCCGAGTTAATGAGCCTCGGCTTAGAGCTTGGTGCTGATGTGCCATTTTTTTTGTTTGGTAAAAATGCCTTTGTTGAAGGTATTGGAGAACAGTTAAGTTACCTTGATCTACCCGAGGAACAATTTTTAGTTATCTTCCCAGGCCGATCAATCGCCACCAAAGATGTGTTCCAAGCAGAAACGTTGACCCGCGATCATGCTCCGATTACAATCTTCGAGTTTCTTGCCGGCTCCTGGAAAGATCCTCCGTTTGGGAACGATCTTCAATCGGTAGCGAGCAAGATCTGCCCTGAAGTAAACCAAGCATTAGATTGGATCGCGCAACAGGCGCCGAATTCAGTAAATCGAATGACGGGTTCGGGTAGCAGTGTGTTTGCTGCAATCCCAAAATCGTTTAGCGCCCACAAGATCGATCAGATGCTTCAAAAACTTCCTTCGGGGTGGGTGGGTCGGCTTGTTCAGGGATTAAAACAAAATCCCGCTTACAATTCGGTTTAATCAGTATGACGCCACAGGGGAGTCGCCAAGTTGGTTAAGGCACCGGATTTTGATTCCGGCATGCGAGGGTTCGAGTCCTTCCTCCCCTGCCACCCGATTGCTGTACGCCGAAAGCAGCGGGGTTGTTGGCTTTGCCACCTGCTCTGGCTTTCGATTTTTTAACCTCAGGTCGCCAAGATGTCGCAACCCTCCCCTCCGGATTTCATGGTTTTCACCGGCAACGCCAATCCGGGCTTGGCCGCTGAGGTGGCAGGGCATTTGGGTATCGGCTTGGGCGCTGCAGAAGTGGGAAGGTTTTCTGACGGCGAAGTCACGGTTGAAATCAACCAAAACGTTCGCGCCAGAGACGTGTTTGTGGTGCAGTCCACCTGCAACCCCACCAACGAAAACCTCATGGAATTGCTGATCATGGTGGATGCCCTCAAACGGGCCTCCGCTGAACGCATCAGCGCTGTCGTGCCCTATTTTGGTTACGCCCGCCAAGACAGGCGGCCTCGCTCGTCCAGAGTGCCTATTTCCGCCAAACTGGTCGCTGATTTGCTGCAAACCGTGGGCGTGGCACGCGTTCTGACCATGGATTTGCATGCAGACCAAATTCAGGGCTTCTTCAACATTCCTGTTGACAATATATATGCGTCACCGGTGTTGCTGGGCGACTTGCGTCTCAAAAATTACGACGATTTGATCGTTGTATCCCCCGATGTCGGGGGCGTGGTACGTGCCCGGGCGCTGGCCAAACAACTCGATTGCGACCTGGCCATCATCGACAAACGCCGTCCTCGCGCCAACGTCAGCGAAGTCATGCATGTCATTGGCGAAATTGAAGGGCGCAATTGCGTGGTGATGGACGACATGATCGACACCGCCGGCACCTTGGTCAAAGCCGCTGAAGTGTTGAAAGAACGCGGTGCCAAAAAGGTGTATGCCTATTGCACCCACCCGATTTTTTCTGGCCCTGCGATCGATCGTATTGCCAAAGGTGATGCACTGGACGAAGTGGTGGTCACCAACACCATCCCTTTGAGCACACAAGCCCAAGCTTGCCAAAAAATTCGCCAACTCTCCGTGGCTCCCTTGATCGCTGAAACGATTCAACGGATTGCCAAAGGAGAGTCGGTCATGAGTTTGTTCTCCGACCAAGACCAGCTTTTCTAAGCGGTGGCGGTGGGAGTTCAATGTTGTGAAGCAGTTCGCTGCTTCGTTTGTGAAACCGGAGTCACACTGGTCGCGGTGGACTTCTTCAGGAGATTGCCATGAAATTTGTCGCTTTTGAGCGCACTAAGCAGGGTACGGGTGCGAGCCGCCGTCTGCGCATCACCGGTCGCACGCCCGGTATCGTTTACGGGGGCAAAGCCCACCAACCCGTCAATATTGAACTGGACCACAACGCCTTGTGGCACGCCTTGAAAAAAGAAGCGTTCCACGCCTCCATTTTGGAAATGGAATTGGCTGGTCAAACCTCCAAAGTGTTGTTGCGCGACGTGCAATACCACCCTTTCAAACAACTGGTGTTGCATATCGACTTCCAACGCGTCGAAGCCGACACCATGCTGCACATGAAAGTGCCATTGCATTACAGCGGACAAGAAAACTCGCCCGCCATCAAAGTCGATGCTTGCTTGGTCAACCCCGTCATGACCGAACTTGAAATCGCATGCTTGCCCGCCGATTTGCCTGAATTCATCGCTGTCGATTTGAGTGGCCTGAAAAAAGGCACCTCTTTGCATGTCAACGACATCACCCTGCCCAAAGGCGTGAAAGCGGTCACCCACGGCAAAAACAACCCGGTGTTGGTCAGCGTGGTTTCTGTGGCCGAAGAAGCCGCACCAGAAGCGGCTGCCGCTCCTGCTGCTGCGCCCGCCAAGGGCAAAGGCAAGAAGTAAATTCTGGGTTTTCCCGGTGCAAATGAACCCGCCTTGGCGGGTTTTTTTGCGCCCCATAATCCCTCACCATGATCAAACTGTTTGTTGGCCTGGGCAACCCGGGCACTGAATACGAAGACACCCGCCACAACGCTGGCTTTTGGTGGATCGACCAGTTGGCGACTCAGTTAAAAGTGCAGTTACAGCCCGAAAAAAACTACCACGGTTGGATGGCTCGCACCGATTTCCAAGGCCACACCGTTTGGCTGCTGAAACCCGCCACATTCATGAACCTGTCTGGCAAGTCCGTCTCAGCCCTGGCCCGTTTTTTCAAAATACAACCCGAGGAAATTTTGGTGGTTCATGATGAGCTGGATGTGGTGCCCGGCGAAGCCAAAATGAAATTCGGTGGCAGCCACGCGGGTCACAACGGTTTGCGCGATATCCATGCCCAACTCGGCACCGATGCTTATTGGCGACTGCGCATTGGCATAGGTCATCCCGGTGTGAAATCTGAGGTGTTGCACTGGGTTTTAAAAATGCCAGCGCCGGATCAAAAAACAGTGATTGCCACTTGCATAGACAGAACCCTCAAGGCCTTAGCCTTCATGGCAAGCGGTGACATGGTGAAAGCCACCCAAATGGTGCACACCAGCAAACCGCCACGGCCCAAACCGCCAAGACCGGCGGCGGCCATTCCCCTGAAGGAAGGCGAACCGAATGAATCCTCTGACCACCCTGCGCCAGCCCCTGGCCCTGCTGTTGATTAGCGCTTGCTTGGGCGTTTATGCGCCCGCCATGGCGAAAGAAAAACAACCTGCATCGTTGCAATGTGAACAAAACGGCGAATTCAAACCTTGTCCTGGCGACAACACAGCGAACCTAGATAAACCCTCTCAAGCCAAATCATTCAAAGCCCAAGCAGACGACGGCACCACAGTGACCGAGAAAAAACAAAAAAGAAAAAAGAAAAAAACTTCCAAGAAATCGGCCGCCAAAAAATCCAAGGCGACTCAGTCTGTAGACGAATAAACCCCGTTGCTGTCTTAGGCGGGTCTGGCAGCCTGCAGACTTCGGTATTTGGCCCACAGGGTATCTTGGCTTTCCACATACTGGGGGTTGAGCGGAATGCAGGCCACTGGACAAACCTCAACACACTGCGGCGTGTCATGGTGGCCCACGCATTCGGTGCATTTGGCCGGGTCGATTTCATAAATCGACGGGCCCATGTAAATGGCTGCATTGGGGCATTCGGGCTCACACACATCGCAATTGATGCATTCGTCAGTGATCATCAATGCCACGGGTAACTCCTACCTGTTGACATGCTGTTGCATGTACTTGAAAACTGGCGCAGAAACAAACTGCCCCACCTCGCCACCCAGCACCGATATTTCTCGCACCAAAGTGCTGGAAATGCATTGGTACACATCCAGCGTGTTCAAAAACACGGTGTCAATCTCGGGGGCCAAGCGCCGGTTCATGCCAGCGAGTTGGAATTCATAGTCAAAGTCGGTCATGGATCGAATGCCACGCACCATGGTTTTGGCATGGAGCGATTTGGCAAATTCAATCACCAACCCGTCAAAGGTTTGGACTTGAACATTGGCGCAATCAGACAACGCTTGGCGCGTCATCTCCAGACGTTGCTCTAAGGTGAACATGGTTTTCTTGTGGTGCGCACGGGCCACCGCGATCACCACCGTGTCAAACATGCGCGACGCACGACGCACTATGTCTTCATGTCCCAAAGTGATGGGGTCAAAAGTGCCCGGGTACAAAGCAATCACAGGGTCACGCATGTCATTCCTTAGGTAACAGTTGCTGGGGGATTATGCCCCTGCCCGTAACAAATGCGCATGCACAGAACCGGCTTTCAAATGTCGCCACAGCGTCCAACCCAAGGGTGGCAACCGTTCATCGCGCCAAGTTTTATCGGTCTCCAAATAAACCAAACCCTCGGGCTTGAGGCATTGCTGCGCCAGTTTTAGTGCCAACTCATGGTGGGGGTAATCGTAGGGGGGATCCAAAAACACCACATCTTGGCTGGCAACAGGTAACTGTCGCAGCACCGCCAAGCCATCGGAACGTTGGATACGCAATTGTGCAGCGCCTAAACGGTCTTTGGCTTTGTGCAAGGCCGCCACGCAATCGCTGCTGGCGTCTGCCAAAACAACCGATGCAGCACCGCGTGAGGCTGCTTCAAACCCCAATGCGCCACTGCCTGCATAAGGATCGGCGCAATGCCAACCTGTCAAATCTTGGCCCAACCAATTGAACAAGGTTTCGCGAACCCGATCGGGTGTGGGACGCAAGCCTGGCAAATTGCCCACGGGCAATTTGCTGCGCTTCCACTGTCCGCCGATGATGCGGACTTCGCCGCTGCTCATGGCGCAGAGGCGCCCAGAACCACTGTGACCATGCGCGCGGGTTGGATATTTCTGGCAAATGCTTGCTGAATATCGGCGGCACTCAACTTTTGCACATTGGCGGTCCAAGTGTCCAGGTAATCCAAGGGCAAATCGAACCAAGCAATGTTGCTCAAGTTGTCCATCAATTTACGGTTACTGTCCAAACGCAGTGCGAACCCACCGATCAGAAAATCTTTGGCCGCTTGCACTTCTGCGTTGCTGGGACCTTCTTTGACAAATTCACTCACCACTTGGGTAGCAACCTCAATCGCTTGCTCCGCTTGGTCAGGCCGTGTTTGCAATCCCACAGTGAACGCACCAGCATGTTGCCCGGGCGAGAAATAACTGTAGACGCTGTAACTCAAGCCACGCTTTTCACGCACTTGTTCGGTCAAACGCGAGACGAAACCTCCTCCACCGAGCACATAGTTACCAACTGTCAGTGCCAAAAAATCGGGATGTTGTCTGGCAACACCGGGTTGACCGATGAACACATGCGCTTGGGCTGATTCAAAAGGTATGTCTATGCGTTTGGCCTCACTCAGGGCTTGTACTTCGTCGACCAAAGGTAACAATTCGCAAGCAGGCTGAGTCGGCAAACCCTTGAGCAGTTGCGTCAATTTTGCGGTGACCTGGGCTTTGTTCAACGCCCCCACCACACTGATCTTGGCCCGGCAAGGCACCATGTAACGCGCATGGAAAGTTTTCATTTGTGGGGGTTCAATACGGCGCAAACTGGTTTCATCAGGGTCTTGCCCATAAGGATGGTCGCCATACACGGCCTTGGCAAATGCCTCGGCGGCTTGCACATTGGGCTTGGTTTGCGATTCACGCAAACTGGCGATCCAGCGTTCGCGTTCGTTTTTCCACACATCTGCAGGAAAGGAAGGTGCAGACAACTGCCTTGCGGCCAAGGCAATCGCTTGGTCAAGCAACTCAGGGCGGGTCAGGCTGCGCAAAGTCAGGCTCATGCGGTCGTTGGAGACCGATGCGCCAGCAGATGCACCCAAGTCAGCCCAGGCTTCACCCAGCTGGTTTTCATCCAAGGCGGGCATGCCGTCTTGCGCTCTGACTCCCTTGCCAAGCATCATGGCGGTGGCTTGCGCCAAGCCACTGAGATCTTTGCCGTCGCGTCTGCTGCCCGCATCTAATTCCAATTGGATATCCACCATCGGCAGACCTTGCACTTCCATCAGGTAGACCCGGGCACCGTTGTCCAAGGTCCAAAATTGGATGGGGATACCTGCAAAGGCAAAAGGCTGCAACAAAAACCATGCAGCGCCACTGATCAGCCATTGTTTCATCTTGTGCCTTCCATGTGTCGTGCGCCAGAAGCAGGTTTGCGAAATGCAGGCTTGGCCCCGGCTTGCGGCAGCAAAGTGGCCACCGTCAGTTGGTCGTCACCAAAATATTTTTTGGCCACGGCTTGCACTTGCTGGGCAGTCACCGCCACCAGTGCCTCGACCAAGCGGTCGGGCGTGTCCATCGAAAAACCCTCAACCCACAAATTGCCAAACTCACGCGCCTGGTTAAACAGTGAATCGCGTTGGTAAATAGTGGACGCCATCCATTGCGCCTTAACACGTTTCATTTCAGCTTCGCTCACACCCGATTCGGCGATGCGGGTGATTTGCGCCCGCAAAGCTGCTTCGAGTTGCTCCAAGGTTTTTCCCTTGGCAGGTACGCCGTCCATCACAAACACTTGCGGACCACGGCCACTGAAACTGCTGGATGCACCTGCGCTGTCAGCAATGCGGTTCTCGCCTTGGGTCAGTGCCCGGTCCAGACGCGATCCGTTGTAGCCATCAAGCAATGCGGCCAGCATGGTCAGTGCCAAAGCGTCTTGGCTGTCTTCATCGCCTTCAAACGATTTGAAGGCTGGCACCTTCCAGGACATGGCCAGGTACGCTTGGTCAGCAGGGGCTTTGACTTGCACTCTGCGTGTACCTGACTGCGGCGGTTCCAAGCGGGGCTTTCTTGTGGGTACTTTCCCTTTAGGAATAACACCGTAAATTTCATCGGCCCATTGGCGAACCCGCGCCACATTGACATCGCCCACAATGACCACCGCTGCATTTTCAGGCTGGTACCAGCGGCGATAAAACTCACGCGCATCGTTGGGTGTCATGCTGTCCAAGTCACTCATCCAACCGATGACAGGACGGCGATAAGGGGAAGCCACAAACTGCACGGCGTTGAGTTGCTCGTACATCAGCATGCGGGGTGAGTCCTCGGTGCGCATGCGGCGCTCTTCTTTGACCACTTCTAACTCGCGCACAAACTCTTCGTCAGGCCACTGGTTATTGGCAAACCGGTCGGCTTCCAATTGCATGACTTCTTGTAAACGCGATGCAGGTATTTGCTGGTAATAACCGGTGTAGTCTCTGTTGGTGAAGGCATTTTCACGGCCTCCCAAAGCAGCCACTTTGCGTGAAAACTCGCCAGGCTTGATGCTGGCAGTTCCTTTGAACAACATGTGCTCGAGCACATGCGCCACGCCCGACACACCGTCCACTTCATCCATGGATCCAACTCTCACCCACAGCATGTGCACAGCAGTGGGCGCACGAGCATCGGCTTTGACTATGAGGGTCATGCCGTTTTTCAAGGTGAACTGCTGAACCTCTTGCGCCGCTATCGGGCCGCACAAACACAGACTTGCCAGCAAGCCCATGAGCCGCACTCGCCAATCTGTTTGCAATTTGTATTCACATTGGGGTTTCATAGAATGATCTGTTGTTGACCGTGCGCTGATGCACGCACAGCGCATTGTAGAAACCTGTCCTCATGTTCAATTTATTCAAACGAAAAGCCCCGCCAAGCGTGGGCACAGCAAGCAACCCAGCTGCTGAGGTGGCCAGTCGCAACTGGCTGGGCCGGTTGCGCAGCAGTTTGCAACGCACGGGCAGCAGCATTGCCACTGTGTTCACAGGGAAATGGCTGGATGACGAGGCTTACACCGAACTCGAAGCGGCCTTGTTGATGGCTGACGCGGGCGTTCCCGCGACGCAGTACATACTTGAGCAACTCAAACTCAAAATCAAACAGACGGGCAGCCAAGACATGGCCCAGATCAAGGGTTTGTTGGTCGAAGTACTGACCGAATTGCTCAAACCACTGGAGCGAGAACTCGATATTGCCCAGCACCGTCCCACCGTGGTCATGGTCACGGGTGTCAATGGCGCGGGCAAAACCACTTCCATCGGCAAGCTCACGCGCCATTTGCACGACGCTGGTGCCAGCGTGTTGTTGGCCGCCGCTGACACTTTTCGTGCCGCGGCCAAAGAGCAATTGATGGTTTGGGCAGACCGCAACCAAGTGGACATCATCAGCCAAGAAAACGGAGACCCAGCAGCGGTGAGTTTTGACGCGGTGAGTGCTGGCAAGGCACGCGCCAAAGATGTGGTGTTGGTTGACACAGCTGGCCGCTTGCCGACCCAACTGCATTTGATGGATGAATTGAAAAAAATCCAACGCGTCATTCAAAAAGCTGAGCCCACTGCACCGCACGAAATTTTGTTGGTCATCGATGGCAACACCGGTCAAAACGCTTTGGCACAGGTCAAAGCTTTCGACGAAGCACTGGGTTTGAGCGGCTTGATCATCACCAAGCTCGACGGTACCGCCAAGGGCGGCGTGCTGGCCGCCATCGCTTTGTGGGCGCGCGAGAGAAAACACACACCAGCCAAAAATTTGGCGGTATATTTCATTGGCATCGGAGAAAAGCTGGAGGATTTACAAGGCTTCAAAGCCGATGAATTCGCCCAAGCTTTGATCAACTGAAACTCTTCCCGACAAAGGAATGTCATGGATGCACTGACCTCTGATTCGTCACGCCGCATAGACGAATTGCTCAATCACTATGCGCAAAGCCACCAACACCCCCTCAACGAGCGTATCCACTTTGGCGCCATTCCTCTGATCATGCTCAGCCTGATCGGACTGATGTTTTCATTGTCTTCTTTGCTCGCTTATGGTTTTGTGCTCGCCAGCATGGTGTACTACCTGCGCCTGTCGGTACCTTTCACTGTAGCCATGGGGGTGTGGTCTGTCATCTTGCTTTCTGTGGTGCATGCCATGGGAGAGCAACGTTTATCATGGTGCGTAGCTATCTTTGTAGGCGCATGGATTTTGCAATTCATCGGCCACCAAATCGAAGGCAAAAAGCCATCGTTTTTTGAAGACATACAGTATTTATGGGTGGGGCCATTGTTTGTACTGCAACCTTTGCTGCGTAAATTTCACATTGTCTGGTAGTTTTGTCCCACGGCAACGCCCTTCCCCACTGAATTCCTTATGCACGATGAACCCCTTGCCTTGCTGCCTGCCTTGCAACGCATGGGCCTGCTGCTGCCCAACCAAGCCGTCAGCTTCACCCCACTGACTGGCGGCGTGTCCTCGTTGATCCTCAAGGTACAAACCGAAACGGCTTGCTTTTGCGTGAAAAAAGCGCTGCCGCAACTCAAAGTCAGCGCCTTGTGGGAGGCCCCCGTCAAACGCAACCGTGACGAAGTGCGGTGGCTGAAATTTGCCCACCAAGTAGCCCCGCATTCGGTTCCCGATATTTTGGGTGAAGACGAACAAGACTGCGTGTTCGCCATGACTTACCTGCCCGCCAATGAGCACCCCGTGTGGAAACAACAACTGCTCGATGGGCATATCCATGCACACACTGCCAACTCAGTTGCCAGTTTGTTGTTGGCGTTGCACAAGGCGAGTGCAGCCGACACAGATTTGTGTCGCTCGTTCGAGCATGACGAGGATTTTCTGGCCATTCGTTTGTCACCGTATTTTTTGCACACAGCCGACAAACATCCCGCTATTGCCCACACGCTCCATGCACTCGTCAAGCGAACGCTTGCACACAAAACCGTGTTGGTGCATGGCGATGTCAGCCCCAAAAATATTTTGGTGGGGCCCCATGGTCCGGTATTGCTCGATGCCGAGTGCGCATGCTTTGGCGACCCGGCTTTCGATCTGGCGTTTGTGCTCACCCATTTGCTGCTCAAGTGTGCTTGGCGACCGACCGACACTGCGTCTTACTTGAGCTGTTTCGACAAACTGTCAAACACCTACCTGAGCGGCGTCAATTGGGAATCTCCCAGCGATTTAGAGGCCCGCACCTGTTTATTGCTCGCGGGCATGTTGTTGGCTCGCATAGACGGCAAATCTCCCGTGGAATACCTGACCCACAGCACACAACAAGCATTTGTCAGAGCACACAGCTTGCGTTGGCTAAAGCACCCACCCTTGCGTCTCGCAGAAATGCGTCAACTTTGGAATCCCGCATGAAAACCCGCATCACCCATGTCCACGCCCGTCGCATTTGGGATTCAAGAGGAAGGCCCACTGTCGAAGTCGACGTGACACTGCAAGACGGTAGCAAAGGTACCGGCATGGCACCTGCAGGCGCGTCGCGTGGCAGCCGCGAAGCCTTGGAATTGCGCGATGGGGGCGAATCATTCAACGGCTTGGATGTGTCGAAGGCAGTGTCGCAAGTCAACTTAGCCATTTCTCCCCATTTGGTCGGCATGGATGCGTTGGACCAATCGCAAGCAGACCAGACAATGATCGAGCTCGACGGCACCCCGCTCAAAAGCCACTTAGGTGCCAACGGCATGATCGCCACCTCCTTGGCGATTGCACAAGCAGCGGCCGCTTCACAAGGGCAAGTGCTGTGGCAATACCTGTCGCAAGGCCAAACAGTACGTTTGCCCTTGCCGCAGATTCAAATTTTCGGCGGCGGTGCGCACGCAGGCAGACGGGTCGATATCCAAGACTTTCTCGTCATGCCCATCGGTGCACAAAGCTTCGACGAAGCGCTGGTCATGGTGGCCAACGTTTACCAAGCAGCCGGTCAGTGGATGGCGTCACAGGGCAAACGCCACGGGGTGGCCGACGAAGGTGGCTGGTGGCCAGACTTCTCCTCAAATGAAGAGGCTTTGCAAACCCTGACCCGTTGCATCGAACTGGCGGGCTACCGGCACGACCAGGTGGCGATCGCGCTGGATGTGGCCGCTTCTGAGTTCGGTCAAGGCGGTCGCTACACCCTGGGTCTGGATCAACACACTTACACCACCGACGAATGGCTCGAAGTGCTCAAGCGATGGGTCAACACCTACCCCATCTTGTCTGTAGAAGACCCGTTTGCCGAAGATGACACAGCAGGTATGCGAGCATTCACTGATCAATTGGGACACCGCATACAAGTGGTTGGCGACGACTACCTCGTTACCCGCGTCGATTTGATAGAGGCCGCAGCAAGGGATGTCGCTTGCAACGCGGTGCTGCTCAAACCCAACCAAGTCGGCACATTGAGCGAAACCCGACAAGCCATGTTGACCGCCCGCCAGCACGGTTTTGGCATGGTGGTGTCAGCCCGCTCCGGGGAAACCGAAGACACGGCCATTTCGCACATCGCCACGGGGTGGAACACCGGACAGCTCAAAGTCGGCTCATTTGCCCGCTCAGAGCGCATGGCCAAATGGAATGAATGCCTGCGCATCGAAGAATCGTTGGGTAAAAACACATCTTATGCGGGTAAATACGGACTGAAATTAGCACTCTAGACCGGAGAGTGCTAATATTAACCAGTCGTTAACCGACAGGAGGATTTTCATGACAGCTTTGACACTTCCCGGTACCGGCGCCAGTCAACTGGCGGTCAACCCTTGGGCCGTGCTGCCGCCTTTGGGGAATCTGGACGCGTACATTTCGGCCGTCAACCGTTTGCCCATGTTGACGCTCGAGCAGGAACAAGAGTTTTCCAAAAAACTCAAAGAAAACAACGACTTAGAGGCGGCTGGCAAGTTGATCTTGTCTCACCTGAGGTTGGTTGTATCGATCTCTCGCCAATATGCTGGCTATGGCTTGGCACATGCAGATTTGATCCAAGAAGGCAATGTGGGGCTGATGAAAGCGGTCAAGCGGTTTGACCCAGTCCACGGGGTGCGCCTTGTGAGCTATGCCATTCACTGGATCAAGGCCGAAATCCACGAATACATCATCAAAAACTGGCGCATGGTCAAACTGGCCACGACCAAAGCACAACGCAAGTTGTTTTTCAATTTGCGCTCCAAAAAGCAAGGCTTCAGGGCCGATGTTGGTGAAGACCATGAAGCCAGTTCTCGCAACACACTGAGCGAAGCACAAATTGACAGCATTGCCAAAGACCTGAACGTCAAACGCGAAGAGGTCATCGAAATGGAAGCCCGCATGGCGGGCTCGGATGTGTTGCTAGACCCCGGTGCCAACGAAGATGGCGAAGAGGCTTTCGGTCCGATTTCCTATTTGTCCGATGTGCACCATGAACCTACCGCTGTGATTGAAGCGCATCAGCGCGACATCATGTCGACCGACGGCATCAGCCAAGCCTTAGCTGTGCTGGACGAACGCAGTCGCCGTATCGTTGAAGAGCGGTGGTTGAAAGTCAACGATGACAACTCTGGCGGCATGACATTGCATGAATTGGCCGACGAATACGGTGTGAGCGCAGAACGTATCCGCCAAATTGAAGTGGCCGCCATGAAGAAGATGAAACTCGCCCTGCTGGACTACGCTTGATGCACCACAGGTAATGCGGGGCTACAAACGTCACCCGGTTGCTTGGTGAATCACTGCATCAGCTTGGCAATGTCTTGCGACATGGCTTGCGGACCCAAACCATAGCGTGCATACAAGCGCAACCTACCTTGGCCATCGTAAATATACGTGCCCGCACTGTGGTCCATGGTGTAGTGACCGGCACTGCCTGTGTCTACCTTCTTGTAGTAAATCTTGAATTGCTTGGCCAACTCAGGCAGTTGATCAGGTTGCGGAACCAATGCAATGAACGACGGATCAAAGCCAGCCACATAGGCTTTGAGCAGTTCAGGAGTGTCACGCTCAGGGTCTAATGTGATGAAAATCGTCTGCAACGAATCACCTTTGTCAGCCAAGCTTTTTTTCACTTGCACCCATTCGCTCAAAGTGGTGGGGCAAAAATCTGGACATTGTGTGAAACCAAAAAAAACCACCACCACTTTCCCTTTGAAATCGCTCAATTGACGGCGTTGGCCGAAGGCATCCATCAAGTCAAAGCCTTGGGCATAGTCAGCACCCGTCAAATCAATCGATTGGAATTCGGGTTTGGCAGGCGAACATGCGGTCAGGGACAGCACACCAGCCAGCAGGCAGAGATAAAGAAATTTCATCGCCAACTTCCAGGCAAATAATGGTCAATCAAAAACGCAGCAAACAGCAAGCTGAGGTGAATCAGCGAAAACCGAAACGTCTTGCGTGCCAAGTCGTCTGAATACTGTCGCCACAAGAACCATCCGTAAGCACAAAATATGAGGCTCAAAATCAAGGCACTGACCAAATAAAAATAGCCGCTCATGCGGTAGATGAACGGCATCAAACAAGCAGCCAGCAAGACGATGGTGTAGAGCAAAATTTGCAAGCGTGTGAATTCATTGCCATGGGTAACCGGCAACATCGGCAAGCCCGACTTGCGGTAATCCTCCACCCTGTAGAGCGCCAGCGCCCAAAAATGCGGCGGGGTCCATAAAAAAATGATCAGGAACAGGATCAATGCCTCGGGCCCTACTTCACCCGTCATGGCGGCCCAACCCAGCACCGGCGGCATGGCTCCAGAAGCACCGCCAATGACAATGTTTTGCGGTGTCAAGGGTTTGAGGATCACGGTGTAGACAACCGCATAGCCCACAAAAGTGGCAAAGGTCAACCACATGGTGAGAGGGTTCACCCAGACATACAAAATCAGCGAGCCCAATGCACACAAGATCGCCGAAAACAACAAGGTATCGCGGTCGGTTAACTCACCTTTGGCCGTGGGCCGCCAAGCGGTTCGTTTCATCCGAGCGTCAATGGCTTGCTCCACAATGCAATTGAAAGCCGCCGCCGCGCCGGAAACCAACCAAATACCCAAGCATGCGATCGCTGCAAGTTTGGTGTCTTCCAGGCTGGGAACACCAGGAACCGCCAACACCATGCCGATCAGCGCACAAAACACAATCAACTGTATGACTCGCGGTTTGGTCAATGCATTGAATTGCTGCCAGCGCACAGGCAGGTAAAGAGAAAGCGATTTCATAGCATGTTTCTGTCAAATGTGGCAGCGATGCGTTCGGCTTTTCGCGGTTGTGTGCTGGCCAAAACCCAAGTCAACAATACCAGCAGTACTGCCGCTGAACCAGTATGCATCAAGGCAGCCAACATAGGCCAGCCCAACACGGCATTGGAAATACCGGTGACAAATTGCAAGAACAAAACACCTATCAATAACCACCCTTGCCTGCGCAGGCCCATGGTCATCCATGACCTGGCCACCCACAATATCAGCAATGCGGGAACCACCGCATGCCAGCGGTGCACCATGTGAATCGCAGTCAAAGCCTGAAATGGCAGGGCTTGGCCCGAAGCATCTTGCCCCAAGGGACGCCACAATTCAAACGCTTTAGATAGGTTCATATCGGGCCACCAACTGTTCTGACACAAGGGATAAGTGTCGCATGCTAAGACAGCGTAGTTGCTGCTGACCCAAGCACCCAAACCCGTTTGAATGAACACACTCAAAACAGTCAGCACAGTCAGCAAATACACCTTGAAGGGCAAAGGCTGTGCCGCAGTTTTTTCGTAAGAATGGCGTTGCCTGACAAGCTGAATGGTGAGCAACACCAATAACAACATGCCACCCAGCAAATGCAACGTGACAAACAAAGGGAACAGTTTCATGGTGACCGTGAGCGCACCGAATGCACCTTGCACGCAGACCCACAGCAATGACAGCGATGGCCATCCCCAGAGGCTGCGATCAGCTCGCCAAGAAAACGCGGCCAGCGTCAAAATCAACACACCTACCAACATTGCCAAGTAGCGATGGATCATTTCAATCCAAGCTTT
>DBCI01000049.1:67290-72575 GCA_002292975.1 Polynucleobacter sp. UBA962
AACCAGGCCAGTCTGGGCAGCCCAAACCTGAATCGCTCAAACGGGTAAACGCGCCAAACAACACCAAATCGAAGGTCAAAAACAAGACGACCATGGTCAAGTGCCTCACCCGCAACGTTGTTTGTGATTGGCGGTTTTTCAGCCATACCCATGACAATGGTGCTGCTGCCAAGAGCAACGCCAGCAACAGCAATTGCAATAACGGGGCGATATTGAAAAGGGAGACTTCGTTCATAGCATTCAACGCCCCGCCTTGTCCCAATGCACCGATGCCCGCAATAAACGGTCCCAGTCGCGCTTGAGGTCTGGAGCCTGCTCCTTTTGCAAACCTGCAGGGAATCGCATCATCCAATTGCCATGGGGATCGATCAAATACAAATGCTCATTCAATCCATGTCCTGTTTGCGGCACTAACCATTTCGACAGTTCATCCGCAGCCACGCGCAACACCACGGCATCAGTCAATCCAGCCTGCAACATGGGCGAGATCTCGGTGTTGTCGTTCACCAGCCAGACCCAATCTGTGCGATCTGCCTCGCGCCCCAAGGTCGCACGAATTTGTCTTTGCAATAACAAATTGTTTTGGCACATGGCATCGCAAGCGCCCGAGGCCACGCTCACAATCAACCACTGGCCTTTTAACTGGGTCAATTTCAATGACTTGCCGTCGATGGACTGCGCCATGATGTCTGGAATCGGTTGAACAGGCTGAATCAATTCGCCAAAGTGACGAAATGTCTGCGGGCGAATCACGTAATAGGTCAGGTATGAGGCGATGACCGGAGCGGCACATACCAACAACACCAAGATCATTCGCCAGCGTCCACCCCATGTGCGTTTGGCATCTTCTTGTACCGAAGCCATGGGATCGGGCAAGTCGTAAATCGTCAAGCCAAGCGCTTGCGACGGAGAATCTTCAGCTTTGTTGTTTTGCATGACGCCAAGGCCCTATCCATTGAAACCAAATAAAAAGTAACGCAATCAAACCGCTCAATGCAAACCATTGAAAAGCGTAGCCCTTGTTTTTGTCGGCAGACCCAGAGACCACTGGCCAATCGCGCGATAAGCCATCTGAATTTGCACCAGTCTGCACCACCACCGCACTCACCTGTTCAGTGACCATGGCTTGCATGGTTTGCCTGTCTAGGTTGGAGCGAATCAGCAATTCTCCAACTTGCGACGGTCCTGCTGTCGTCGCTTTCAACTCCGTCATGTGTGACAGACCCGCAGAAATACGCCCCTCAAGCCGAACTGGCTGGGTAGGGGTCTGTATCGGCGCTGCTTTGGTCGCATCTGACGGGTCGCGAGCCACCCATCCGCGCTGCACCCACACCACTTGCCCATCGCTCCATTGAAACGGCGTCATCACCCAAAACCCTGGACGACCCTTGTGGCTGCGGTTATCTAAATACACCGTCTTCTCGGACAACCATGTGCCAAAGAGTTCAACTCGCCTGTGTACATTCAACCACTGCTCTGGGTTTTGCTGCAAACTGAGCGTATCCAATGGCGGCAATCGCATTTGGGCTTCTAACTGGCTTTGGTATTGGATTTTTTCGTCAGCGCGAGACAGCTGCCACCCACCCAGTCGCAAGGTCAGAACAACGCCAGCAATGGCAGCCAAGATCACTATCAAGGAACGCCCTTTGCCCATGGGGATGATGGTCTCGGCGGGTTTCACTGGATAATCTGATAAATGAACATATTCATAGCTATAGCATTCCTCGGCATACTGGCGGCGTTGTCCACTGCATTGTTATTCATGTTGCGTGGGGACACCGACGACGCGCCCAAATCCAGTCGAATGATGCGGGCTCTGGCCTTTCGTGTGGGCATCTCGGTTGTACTGTTCTTATGCATACTGCTTTCTTGGAAGATGGGTTGGCTGCGACCCACAGGCATTCCATTGACTGCTGTTTAAACGGAGCAGCTTTCTTTCAACGGGAACCCGTTACTCGCCCATGAAGCCCTGAGATAGGCAAGAAAAAGGCCGCTGTTGCGGCCTTTTTGCTGCTGGGTCATGTTCAGAGCCAATAGACCAACACATACAAGCCCAGCCAAACCACGTCCACAAAGTGCCAGTACCAAGCTGCGCCTTCGAAGCCAAAATGGCTTTGCGAAGAAAAATGGCCTTTTTGCAAGCGCAACGTCACAAACAACAACATCAGCATGCCCACAAAGACGTGAAAGCCGTGAAAGCCAGTCAGCATGAAAAACGTAGAACCGTATACACCCGACGTCAGCTTCAAGTTCAAGTCTTCGTAGGCATGGTAATACTCGTAACCTTGCACCACCAAAAACACCACGCCCAGTAACACTGTCAGCCACATGAATTGGATGGTTTTGGCGCGTTGGTCTTGCAGCAACGCATGGTGCGCAATGGTCAGCGTCACACCAGAGGACAACAACAAAGCGGTATTGATGGTTGGCAACCAAAACGGCGTCATGGTTTGGAACGGTTCGATGATGCCCGCAGGGGAAGCGGTGACACCGGCCATCACACTCGGCCACACCGCCTTGAATCCTGGCCACAGCAAGGCGTTCTCACTGCTGCCCAGCATGGGCACGGAGTGCACACGCGCCCACCACAATGCTGAGAAGAACGCTCCGAAAAACATCACCTCAGAAAAAATGAACCAGCTCATGCTCCAGCGGAATGACAGGTCGATCTTGCGACCGTATTGACCCGATTCGCTTTCCTGGACAGCCTGGCTGAACCACTGAAACAGCACAAACAACCAAATGGCCAAGCCAGCGAACAAAGAATATTTGCCCCAACTGACATCATTGACCCATTGACTGGCACCCAAGATGACAAAAAACAAACCAAAAGCAGCCATGGCCGGGTGGCGCGAGGGCTCTGGAACGTAGTAATAAGGCGTTGCGCCATGTGTTGTGCTGCTCATCTCCACTCCTTTATTTCGCAACAACCAGATTGACCAAAACAATCAACCCAATCACAAACAACAAACCTGCCAACAAGCCCACACCTAAAACGTGCAGTGGTGTGATGTGTGACAAATCTTCTTGAAACTCACTGTTTTTTCGAATACCAATGAAAGACCAAGCCACCGCCAATATGGAACGCCAAATCGGGCGTTTGACAGCGACCGGAGCAACCACCTCAACAGCGTCAACGCTCATACACCACTTTCCTTGGACACAATGCTAGACACAGTGCTTGTAGGTGCAGCCGGGGTTTTGCTTCCCACCTCAAAAAAGGTGTACGACAAAGTGATGGTGGTCACGCCTTTAGCCAATTTTGGGTCTACGACAAAGGCAACAGGCCATTGCTTTTTTTCACCCGGTGCCAATGTGTACTGGTTAAAGCAAAAACATTCGACTTTGTTGAAATGTGCAGCGGCTTCGCGTGGGGCATAACTGGGTATGGCCTGTGCAGACATGGTTCGGTCTTGCACATTTTGAAACTCATACATCACGGTGGTTAATTCGCCAGGGTGCACCTGCACAGAATTCTGCATGGGCTTGAATTGCCAAGGACCGCGAGCGTTGGCGTCAAATTCAACCGTGATGGTTCTGCTGGTGTCGACTTGGGTGTTGCCAGGGTTGGCAAAGCGGGCATTGCCTGAGCCGGGCAGCTCTTTTTCACCCAAAGCCAAAATATTGATGCCTGTTAATTCACAAATGGCTTGGTAAATTGGCACCAAGGCATACCCGAAACCAAACATGAGCACGGCCACCACAGCCAGTTTGCGCAGCATCCGCTGGTTATCGGTTTGCAAACCTAAGGTCATTTTCATGTGGGCTGTATGAGAAGAATTTTGGCAAGAATGCCCAAAAAGAAAACCAATGCGGTTGAGGCCAAGATCAGCCCCAATCGCCGATTGTTTTTTCTTTGTTCGGGGGTCGTCATGTCCGTCAATCAAGCAAGAATGCGATTGGCATCCTTATTGAGCTTGGGCGGTGTTTCAAAGGTATGGAAAGGCGCGGGCGAGGGAACTTCCCACTCCAACCCCTCAGCCGCTTCCCACGGACGCTGTGGAGCAGGCTCACCCTTGCCACGCATGGTGGGCAACACAATGAAAAAGAAGAAGAACACTTGCGCGATACCGAAAGCGAAAGCCCCGACCGATGCCAATGCGTTGAAATCAGCGAACTGCATAGGATAGTCAGCATAACGACGCGGCATGCCAGCCAAACCCAAGAAGTGCATGGGGAAGAAGGTGACATTGAATGAAATCAAGGTCCACCAGAAATGGATTTTCCCCAGGGTTTCGTTGTACATGACACCCGTCCATTTCGGCACCCAATAGTAGTAGCCGGCAAACATGGTGAACAAGGAACCTGCCACGAGTACATAGTGGAAGTGGGCCACCACGTAGTAACCGTCTTGCAACTGCAAATCAATCGGGGCCATGGACAAGATCAAGCCGGTGAAGCCACCCATGGTGAACACAAAAATGAATCCCACAGCAAACAGCATGGGGGTTTCAAACGTCATGGAGCCCTTCCACATGGTGGCAATCCAGTTGAACACTTTCACACCGGTGGGCACAGAAATCAGCATGGTGGCATACATGAAGAACAACTGGCCCGTCACGGGCATGCCAGTGGTGTACATGTGGTGCGCCCAAACGATGAACGACAAAATAGCGATAGAGGAAGTGGCATAGACCATAGAGGCATAACCAAAGAGTTTCTTGCGTGAAAAAGCCGGCACGATTTGGCTGATGATGCCAAACGCCGGCAAGATCATGATGTACACCTCGGGGTGGCCAAAGAACCAGAAGATGTGCTGGTACATGACAGGGTCACCACCACCAGCAGGATTGAAAAAGGTGGTGCCGAAATGGCGGTCAGTCAAAGTCATGGTGATCGCGCCAGCCAACACAGGCATCACGGCAATCAGCAAATAAGCGGTGATCAACCAAGTCCACACAAACATGGGCATTTTCATCAGTGTCATGCCAGGTGCGCGCATGTTCAAAATGGTGACGATGATGTTGATGGAGCCCATGATGGAACTTGCACCCAAGAGGTGCAACGCGAAAATAGCGGCATCCATGGAAGGGCCCATTTGCAGAGTCAATGGCGCGTACAAAGTCCAACCAGCGGCAGGCGCACCGCCAGCCATGAAGAACGAGCCAGCCAACATGAGGGCCGCAGGAATCATCAACCAAAAGCTGAAGTTGTTCATGCGCGCGAAAGCCATGTCAGATGCACCGATTTGCAAAGGAATCATCCAGTTAGCAAATCCGACAAAAGCAGGCATGATGGCACCGAACACCATGATCAATCCATGCATGGTGGTGAACTGGTTGAAC
>DBCI01000066.1:0-9883 GCA_002292975.1 Polynucleobacter sp. UBA962
CCCGTTCCCATCTCAGCAATTTTGCCCTGATGCAGAGCCAATGCCCCCATGATCTGAACATCAAAGTGCCGCATTTTCATTACCCGTACACTTGCTTCACGAACTACCGCAAATGCTTCAGGGGCTAAATCATCAAGTGACTCACCGCCAGCAACTCGTTCCTTGAATTCAGCCGTTTTAGCTTTTAAAGCCTCGTCATCGAGAGCCTGCAGGTCTGACTCTAAGGAATTTACCTTAGAAACAACCTTGCGGTATTGTTTAAGGAGGCGATCGTTGCTACTACCGACCAATGTTTTAATAAGACCAAGTACCATAGGAATATGAAAAAATTTTAGCCTCTGAGTTTATCACCCGCCAGCCCCTATTTGATGAATAAGCCCTTACTGAATTCAGCCCGCCCTTGGCTAGACTGCCTCCATCAGGAGCAAGGACTCCAAAAGTTGATGGAACAAGCGAAAACGCATGAAAATCGGACTGAGCAGGTACAAAAGGCTCTAAAAAAGCTTGGATTTGGGCAATTAGCTCCTCAAATCATGGTGGCATGGAAGTCAGGCAATCCAAAAGAGCTGTTTTTACTCGTTTCAAGCCCTACCCTAGGTGCCCGTTTACACCAAATCTTACCCAGTCTCATCGAAACCCTAAGCCAAGATAAATGGGTTCTTAGCACTATTAAAGTCAAGGTTCGACCTCGACCATCTTCACCCCAAGCCGAGCTCGAAAAAGAGCCTCCGCCTTTTAGTGGTGCCGCAACTCTTGCCTGGCAATCACTTTATGATCGTTTATCACCCAACTCAACGATTCGCGAAGCAGTTACACAACTACTCAACGGTCGCAAAACTAAACGGTAGCTCGATCAGGGGTTTCTAAATAGGCGGCCGGTGCTTTGCGATCACTAAAGGTCTCGATCGAATATGCACTGTCATCATCCAGGAGTTTGCGTAAAAGGCTGTTGTTCAACGCATGTCCTGATTTTTCAGCTGTATAGGCCCCAACAATGGGATACCCCGCTAGATAAAGATCGCCAACAGCATCTAATATCTTGTGGCGCACAAACTCATCGTCATAGCGTAATTCTTCATTATTTAAAATACGATGCTCGTCAAGCACAATCGCATTATCCAGGCTGCCACCTCGAGCCAAGCCGATTTCTCGCAATGCCTCTACTTCATGTGCAAAACCAAAGGTGCGTGCACGGCCAATCTCACTTCGATATGCATGTTCTGCAAAGTCGACCATAAAGTGCTGACCTGTTTTATCTACCGCAGGGTGCTTAAAATCAATCGTGAAATCGAGCTTAAAGCCAAAAAAAGGCTCTAACCGAGCTAATTTATTACCATCGCGTACTTCCACCGTTTTCTGAATCACCATAAACTTTCGGGGCGCGTCTTGTTCGACGATTCCGGCAGACTCGATCAAAAACAGGAATGAAGCAGCGCTTCCATCCATAATTGGCACTTCCTCAGCATCGACCTCAATCAGTAGATTATCCAGGCCTAGGCCAGAACATGCTGATAACAAATGTTCAACAGTGGAAACTTTTACCCCATCCTTCTGAATTACGGAGGCAAGACGGGTATCACACACCGATAAAGCGTGTGCAGGAATATGCACCGCCTCTGGTAAATCAACGCGTACAAACTGAATTCCAAAATTAACGGGTGCGGGTTTAATCGACAGGGTTGATTTACGACCAGAGTGCAAGCCAATACCAACCGTCTTAATTGGCTCCGCCAAGGTTTTTTGCTTGAGCATATTGGCTTGACTCTATATCGTTTTTAGAGATGTTTCAAGGTGCTTGCCGCATCACTCACTTCAAATTTTCCTGGTCCCTCAAGCGCAAGATGCTTAACAAGACCGTTGTCCACAATCATTGCAAAGCGCTGTGACCGTACACCAAGGCCACGTGCAGTTAAATCAAACTCCATGCCTAATTTTTTAGTGAACTCTGCACTACCATCACCAAACATGCGTACTTTTTTTCCAACTTTTAAATCCCGTCCCCAGGCACCCATCACAAATGGGTCGTTTACAGAGATGCACCAAATCTCATCAACTCCCTTAGCCTTTATGGCATCAAAATGCTCTACAAAACCAGGAACATGCTTTGCTGAACACGTTGGGGTGAAAGCACCCGGCAAAGCAAAAATAACAATCTTTTTGCCAGTAGTTAATTGATCAACTTCAAACGAATTGGGTCCCAAAGAACAGCCATCGCGCTCTTCATCAAAAAACTCATAGAGGGTGGCATTGGGTAATTTTTGTCCGACTGCAATCATGTGATCTCCATATCAATAGGGGGTTTTGGGATGCCAATACAGGCGCTGGATTCGTCGTCCGGAGGGGCGACTCTATTGGCAATCCTCGAACCCACTATTGTATGGTTAATTCATTAGTCAGCCTGCTTCCTTAAAAAGGCAGGTATTTCGTAGTAATCCGCCCCCTTTTCCAGCATAGCCTTGGCTTGTGGCGAGCTGTCAGCACCCAAGCTTGGAGGTACGGCATCCCGCGAGTTTCTAAATACCTTTGGCACGTCAAACTTGCCGTAATCAACTGCTGAGTTTATTGGTGCGGGCTGCCCAGCCATCTCGGCAGTTGGTGTGCTTACACTCAAGTGGCTCATAGCAGCAGCTGGACTCATTGGTGCAAAATTACCCAAAGTGGTCATTGTGGGGCTTGCATCATGGGTACCAGTTGCTTGGCGCCAAATTAACTGGGGCTGATCTTTCTGCCCTACTTGAGAACCATTTAATCCTGTTGCAACTACAGTAACGCGAAGAGCATCGCCTAAGCTATCGTCATACACGGTCCCAAAAATTACGGTTGCATCTTCAGCAGCATATCCCCGAATCGCAGCCATCACCTCCCGGGTTTCGGATAACTTCAAAGAACGACTAGCTGTGATGTTTACCAATACTCCGCGCGCACCCGAAAGATCAACCCCCTCTAATAGCGGCGATGCAACCGCAGCCTCAGCAGCTAAACGTGCACGATCCATCCCCGATACCGTTGCAGTTCCCATCATGGCCTTACCCTGCTCGCTCATCACTGTCTTTACGTCCTCAAAGTCGACGTTGATTAAGCCTTGTTCATTAATGATTTCAGCAATACCAGATACGGCATTATGTAAGACGTCATCTGCACACGCAAATGCTTTATCAAACTCAGCGTCTTCTCCCATCACCTCAAATAGTTTTTCATTAAGCACTACGATCAGTGAGTCCACATGTTTTTCAAGCTCGTGCGAACCAAGCTCAGCTACTTTCAAGCGCTTGGCTCCCTCAAAATCAAATGGTTTACTAATCACACCAACGGTCAGGATGCCCATCTCTTTAGCAACTTGAGCAACGACAGGGGCCGCACCTGTGCCAGTACCACCACCCATACCTGCGGTAATGAAAACCATGTGGGCACCTTGTAATACATCCGCAATGCGAGCGCGGGCTTGTTCGGCAGCAGCTGCACCAACCTCAGGCTTAGCCCCAGCACCCAATCCAGTTTCGCCAAGTTGGAGATTTATATTTGCTTGTGAGCGCTGTAATGCTCCCGCATCGGTGTTCATGCAAATGAAATCAACCCCATGAACGCTACGACGAATCATATGCTGGACAGCATTACCGCCAGCCCCTCCGACCCCGACCACTTTAATAATGGTCTTGCCGGCTATTTCTTGTTCTACCATTTCAAACTCCATAACACCCTCCTTATATAAATCGGTTCTCCACCATGGATAACCGACTGACGACGACGAAAAAAACTAAAAATTTCCTGTAAACCACTCTTTCATGCGGGATACAACTCCCTGAAAACTGCCACTCTGAAGTGAACGGCGCCCGCGCATTAACTGCGCTTGACCTTCCATCAATAATCCCAGGCCAGTTGAGTAACGCGGGCTGCGTAATACTTCATGAAGGTGACCTCGATACTCTGGGCTACCGATACGTGCGGGTTTCAAAAACACGTGCTCTGCAAGCTCCTCCATACCAGGCATCATGGCTGTACCTCCGGTTAAAACAATCCCAGAGGAGACCATGTCCTCGTAACCAGACTCACGCACAATATTTCTGACTAATGTGAAGAGTTCCTCAACGCGTGGCTCAATCACTGCAGCTAGGGCTTGTTTAGACATTGGACGCGGCTCGCGGTCTCCAACGCCTGGAACATCAATCATGGCAGTTGCATCCGCCAACTCTTGCCGAGCTACTCCATGATGAATCTTCAGATCTTCCGCCTCAATGGTTGGCGTTCGTAAAGCCATTGCAATATCGTTGGTAATTTGATCACCCGCGATCGGAATGACAGCTGTATGTCGAATCGATCCTTGGCTATAAATTGCAATATCTGTAGTTCCGCCACCAATATCAATTAGTACAACACCAAGCTCTTTTTCATCCTCGGTCAGCACCGCTAAACTAGATGCTAAGGGTTGCAAAATAAGATCGTTGACCTCTAAACCACAACGTCTTACACACTTCACAATATTTTGTGCTGCACTGACAGCCCCAGTGACAATGTGTACTTTTACCTCCAAACGTAAGCCGCTCATACCAATTGGCTCACGCACATCTTCTTGGCCGTCAATAATGAACTCCTGAATCAGGATATGCAGTATTTGTTGATCAGTCGGTATGTTGATCGCCTTGGCTGTTTCTAAAACACGCTCTACGTCACCCGCACCCACTTCCTTGTCACGAATTGCAACCATACCGCTCGAATTAAAACTCACGATATGATTTCCTGCTATACCCGTAAAGACCTGAATAATGCGGCGATCCGACATTAATTCTGCCTCTTCCAATGCCTTCTGAATCGACTGAACCGTTGCCTCAATATTGACAACTACGCCCTTCTTCAAACCCTTGGATGAGGTTTGACCTAAACCCAAAACATTAAATTGACCTTCTGGGCTTAACTCAGCAACTAGGGCCACTACCTTGGATGTACCAATGTCTAAACCAACCAATAAATCACGGTTGTCTTTGCTCATTTCAATTCCTCACTGCGTTGATCATCGTGGTTCAAGAAAGCAACTAATTGCTCTGTACGCTTTTCTACCTTGATGCTGGGAGAAGTAGGTTTAATCGGTGCACCCACTACACGCACAGCAAATCCATTGGGGTAGCGCAAATCAACCGCATCAACCCGACTCGGCCATTTTTGTTGCACCTCAGGCCAATACTGAATTAACTGCGCAACCCGTTGTTCTAAAACCCCTTTGGCTTGCTCTTCTTCGCGGCCAAACTCGATTCGTACGCCATTACTCAGTTTGATATGCCAGGCATATCGATCTGAGAGAACCAAGGTTTTTACTTCTGCATCCCAAGGTTTAAACCATGTGCTAGCCTTTTGGTATAAACGTAAGACCTCTTTACTTGAACCATCAGGGCCATTTACCTCGGCCAAAGAGGCGGTCTCATCCAGGTCGGTCAGCGATCCAGTAAAAACTTCGCCATGCACATTCATTAATTTTTGTTGCTCAAATTTTCCCCAAACTGCTAATGGTTTTTGCTCCTCAATACTGACCACCAATCCATTTGGCCAGGCACGTCGAACGCTAGCCTGTCTAACCCATGGCAGAGCTTCAAATGCTTCCTTGACGTCCTGAAGTCGAACGCTGAAGAAATTACCTTGCACCTTATCAAGCACTTGACTGCGAACTGTTGCTAGTTGTATGTGTTGCAAATGTCTTTCATCTGCAGACTCAATTTGCACATGGCGCAAGATAAAGACTGGTTGCTGACTAATCCATAACAAAGCAGCCGTTAGTACAATTAAGACGAAGAAGCGTATTAGCCAGCGACTGATTTCAGCCATACGTTCTGGATAGTTCCAAATAGGTCCAGCTATTATTGCCAGCCAGTCTAAAAGTCGACTCATCGCCGTACTCATGCATTCACCCCTTTGCTCTTTTTGGGCTCGCTTTTTAGGGTCTGGCACAAAATCCAAAGAACTAGATCTGCATATGAAACCCCTGCTGCTTTGGCAGACATTGGCACGAGAGAATGCGATGTCATGCCAGGCGATGTATTCATTTCGATCAGATATGGCTCATATTGATTTTCTTCGTCGAGCATCACATCTGCACGTCCCCAGGTGCGACAACCTAAAGTACGGTATGCAGCTAAGGCTAATTCTTGAACCCGTTCTTCAATCTTGGGATCTAAATCCGTTGGACATAAATATTTTGTTTCGTCGGAGAAATACTTATGATGAAAGTCATAGCCTGCTAGAGGCGGCACAATCCGAATAACTGGTAAGGCTAATGCACTATCGCCCTCACCTACAATTGGGCAAGTTAGTTCAGGCCCCACTATGCATTGCTCCGCAAGCACTTGTCTATCGAGATGATCTGCTAAGGCATACGCTTTCGGCAAATCTTCCAGACATGTCACTTTACTCAACCCTAAGGAAGAGCCCTCACGAGCTGGCTTCACAATGATTGGTAAACCGAGTTTTTTAATAACAGCAGACCAATCACTTTGCTCTGTTAGTAAATCAAAACGAGGGGTTTGTAATTGATTCGCAATCCATATCCTCTTAGTGGCAACTTTATCGATTGCAAGTGCAGATGCCAATACACTGCTACCGGTATAAGGAATGTCACATAGCTCTAAGAGGCCCTGTATCGTGCCGTCTTCACCATAACGGCCATGCAACGTAATGAATACTCGATCGAAATTTTCGGTTGCAATTTCTGCAGGACGGCGGATAGCTGGATCAAATGAATGCGCATCGACCCCCTTTTCTAACAAAGCGTTTAAGACTCCATCGCCCGATAGCAATGATATTTCTCGCTCTGCAGAACGACCCCCCATGAGAACTCCAACGCGTCCTAATTGTTTAGGATTGATGGCGGCCAAATCCTTGGCAACTTGTTCCCCCCAATGGGATTGGAGCTTAGCCATGTTGCAACTCCATCATTGCATGGGGTAGTTGAGAGATCGATCCGGCGCCCATCGTAATTAAGACATCCCCATCTTGTAATAGTGAGCTTAGAACTTTCGGCATTTCGCTGACTTGCTCAACCAATTGGGCCGGTATTGTTTTACCAAGGGCTTTGATGAGCGCCTTACTATCTGCCCCAGGAATGCGCGCTTCTCCAGCAGGGTAAACATCCGTCAACACCACCGTATCAAATTGACCTAGTACCTGCACGAAATCGCCAAAACAATCCCGCGTTCGCGTAAAGCGATGTGGTTGAAATGCTAAAACTAAACGGCGTTTTGGATATGCTCCGCGGGCTGCAGCAAGGATTGCATGCATCTCTACAGGATGATGACCATAGTCATCAATCAAGGTAAATTGACCGCCGCCCTGCGCTTTAATATCTCCATAATGCTGAAAACGCCGTCCCACACCACCAAATTGTGTTAAGGCTTTCATAATTGCCTCGTCACTGACGCCTAATTCGGTTGCGATCCCGATTGCTGCAAGCGCATTTAAAACGTTATGCTTACCAGGTAAATTCAAGCGAATCTTGAGCGGTCCGGGCTGAACACCATGGCGTCGAATTGTCTTACGATGCACTGTAAATTCCATTTGCGTACCCATTGCCACAATATCGCTTGCCCGAATATCGGCGTCAGCGGATATGCCGTACCGCAAAATAGGTTGCGAAACAAAGGGCACAATATCTCTCACATTAGCGTCATCAATACATAAAATGGCTATCCCATAAAAAGGCATGCGCTGGGTGAATTGCACAAATGCCTGCTTAAGGCGCGCCATATCATGCTGATAGGTATCCATATGATCCGCATCAATATTGGTGATGACCTCCATAGCTGGGAATAGCTGTAAGAACGATGCATCAGATTCATCTGCCTCGACCACAATGAAGTCACCTTGCCCTAAGCGCGCATTGACTCCTGCCGAATTAAGCTTCCCACCAATCACAAAAGTTGGGTCTAGTCCACCTTGCGCTAAAACAGATGCCACTAAACTGGTTGTAGTGGTCTTGCCATGCGTACCTGCAATCGCAATGCCTTGCTTTAGGCGCATTAATTCACCCAACATGACTGCGCGCTGAATTACAGGAATATGAGCTGCTCTTGCTGCTAACACCTCAGGATTATTTCCAGCAACGGCGCTTGATATCACCACAGCTTCTGCATTACCAATATGGTTTGCATCATGCCCAATCTGAATACTTGCGCCGAGCTCAACCAAACGATTTGTAGTTGCTGATGCAGCTAGGTCAGATCCAGAGACGCGATAACCTAAATTAAGGAGAACCTCCGCAATGCCGCTCATTCCAGCACCACCAATACCCACAAAATGAATGTGCTGAATAATGTGTTTCATTTGGCACACTCCGCACAAATACTGGCAACCCGTTGAGTCGCATCGTGCTTAGCAAGGCCCTGTGCTTTTTGTGCCATCGCAGACAACTCGGTCCGACTGACTGTTTGCAACAAAGCGCTTAATGATTGGGGCGATAGCTGATCCTGTGGTAATAATATGGCTGCTTCTGCATCCGATAAGAATCGTGCGTTTGCAGTTTGATGATCATCAATTGCATAGGGGAAAGGAATAAAACAAGCAGCTACCCCAGCGCTGGATATTTCAGAGACGGTCATGGCACCGGCTCGACAAATTACTAGATCAGCATTTGCATAAGCGGAGGCCATATCCTCAATAAATGGTTTAACTTCAGCATTTACCTTGAGATGACGGTAGCGCTCTGCAAGCTGCTCGGCGTGTTTCTCACCTGCTTGATGAATAACCACAGGCCGTTGCTCGATTGGGATGTTGGCCAAGGCCTCAGGAATGGTAGTGTTTAAAACAGCCGCTCCAAGGCTACCGCCCACCACAAGCAATCGTAGAGGCCCTTGGCGTGATGCATAACGCGCATTGCAAGGGGCAAGAGTCTCGAAACTTTCCCGAATCGGGTTACCGACCCATTCGGCATTGGGCATCGTTTTTGGAAAGCCCGTTAATACACGAGCAGCTACTTTTGCTAAAAAGCGATTCGCGCTTCCTGCCACAGAGTTGGCTTCATGCAAAACAAGGGGCCGGCCCAAAAGATAACTCACAAGACCACCTGGGAAAGTAATGTATCCGCCCATTCCCAACACAACACTGGGTTTAAGTCGCCGAATAATTTGCCAACTCTGCGCCATGGCACGAATTAAATTAAATGGCAACATTACTTTGGTCAGCAAACCCTTCCCCCGTAAACCGCCAAACTGAATATGTTCAAACTGAAAACCTCTAGCAGGAACTAAGCGATACTCCATCCCGCCGGCATTTCCAAGCCAAGCTACATCCCAGCCTTTGCCACGCAGATGTTCAGCAACTGCTAAGCCGGGGAATATATGCCCCCCAGTCCCACCAGCCATTACCAAAATTGAGCGCGGACTGGAACTCATAACTTGCCCCCCCGCATTAGTATTCGGTTTTCAAAATCAATCTTGAGTAAAACTGCAAATGCAACTGCGTTCATCAAGATCGCAGATCCGCCATAACTCACCAAGGGTAAAGTTAAGCCTTTGGTTGGTAGTAGACCTAAATTAACGCCCATATTGATAAACGCTTGCCAACCAATCCAGATGGCAATTCCTTTGGCGCATAATCCTGCAAAGCTACGATCTAACTGCAAGGCCGTACGACCAATCAAGAATGCTCGGCGTACTATCCAATAAAACAGCAAGATCACAACACAAACGCCCACAAATCCCAGCTCTTCACCAATGACGGCCAAAATAAAATCCGTGTGAGCCTCAGGTAAGTAGTGCAGTTTTTCAACGCTTCCACCCAAGCCAACCCCAAACCACTCACCACGCCCAAATGCCATTAATGAATGAACTAGTTGATATCCTTTGCGGGCTGCATGCTCTGCTTGCCAGGGATCAAGAAAGGCAAAAATACGCTGGCGTCTAAATTC
>DBCI01000066.1:9986-24539 GCA_002292975.1 Polynucleobacter sp. UBA962
GAACAAAATCCCCATGGCGATTATTCCGATTACCATCAGAGCACCCATATCGGGCTCTAACATTAGCAATAAACCGACCAAGGCAACTGCTAAGCCCATTGGCACAAAGCCTTTAACAAAAGACTGCAAATGCTCTTGCCTTTGAACGGTATAACTTGCAGCAAAAATAATGACTGCAAATTTCATCAGCTCAGATGGCTGAAAATTCATAGGTCCCAAGGGGATCCAGCGACGAGCGCCATTCACCCCTTTGCCGACTCCAGGGATCAAAACAGCAATTAACAAAAGAATGGTGAAGACAAATAAATATGGAGCCAACTTATCCCACGTCTTGACTGGGATCTTAAACACCCAAAAACCAACAAAAGTAGCAATCCCCAAAGAAATTAAGTGCCGTACTAAAAAATGATTACTACTGTAATTGGCATATTTAGGGCCATCCGCCAAAGTAATGGAGGCTGAATACACCATCACCAATCCAATCAAAGCCAAGGACAAAATTGCCCAAACTAGTAATTGGTCGTAATCCATCATGCGGGAACGTGTTTGCTCGACGCCGGATACAGCATCTCGTAGACCACTACGAAATCCATCAAAACCTCCACGAGAGATATTCCAAAACCGATTTGGGCGAGTATTCATACCGACGCCCTCAGCGAATCGTGTGAAGTGGATGAGGCTTGATGCACTAAGTCCTGCACCGCCTGTTCAAAAATACGAGCCCGATGCTTATAGTCTTTAAACATATCGAAACTGGCGCATGCTGGTGATAACAAGACAATATCCCCTGCCTTTGCTTGCTGAGAAGCTTGCTCAACAGCCGATTCCAAACTATTGGCACATATCCGTTCGAGCGCATGATGCTCTATCGCTTTAGCGCATACTTTCTCAATCACAAGGGCATCACGCCCTATTAAGATAATCCCTTTTGCAAATCGTGTAATTGGTTCAACCAAGGGTGAAAAATCTTGCCCCTTACCATCGCCCCCAACAATCAACCAAATATTTTTATTTCCAGTAGCCGACCCTAATCCGTGTAAAGCAGCAACAGTAGCGCCCACATTCGTACCTTTACTGTCATCGATGTATTCAACATCTCCAACCACAGCTACTGTCTGAACGCGATGGGGTTCACCTTGATACTCACGCAAGCCGTGCAATAAAGGGCTAATTCCTAAGCCGGCAGCACGCGCCAAGGCCAGCGCAGCAAGCGCATTCAGTGCGTTATGTCGTCCTCGAATACGCAATGCATCCGCTGGAATTAAACGTTTGATTCGAAGTTCATCGGACTTGTCATAGGCGTCTGATTTCTTACGACGTTTACGTTTAATAAAGCCCTCTTGCATCTCTTCCTGTTCGATTGCTAATGTAGACTCATCTGGCTCGGCCCACACCAGCCAATCAATTCCGCCAGCTCTAGGATCTCGCTCAATACCAAACGAATCAATACCAACAGGACTATCACTACCAAATTGGATAACCTTCCGACTTTCTTTCTCATCGGCAAATAATGCTGTCACAACTTCATCATCTCGATTCAGCACTAATACAGAATTCTTTCCTAGGATTCGACCCTTTGCAGCAGCATAGGCTTGCATATCCCCATGCCAATCTAGATGATCTTGCGATAAATTGAGGACGGTGGCTGCTGTCGGGTCTAGGGTATATGTAAATTGCAACTGGAAACTTGAGAGTTCAAGCACCCAAATTTCTGGCAGCTCAATAAAGTTATTGGCCTTCGTAATCGCACTGAGTAATTTTTCAAGCGCTGCAGGACTGATGTTTCCAGCAAGAGCTACGTGCTTACCTGCCCGTTCACAAATCTGGGCAGTTAATGCACAGGTTGTTGTTTTACCATTGGTACCCGTAACTGCTAGGATGCTTGGCTTATATCGCTCTGCGGCAGCCATTGCCATGGCTTCTAAAGAATATAGTGCGCGTGCGAAGAACTCGATTTCACTCCACACCGCTATATTACGTTTTTGACATTCTCTCAAAAGAGTGGATGTTGGCTCTTGGATGGGTGATAAGCCAGGGCTGATTCCAACTACATCCATGCCATCTAATAAAGTACTCCACTCGCTTGACTCAAAGCAAGCATCCACTAAGCCTAATTTTTGTAGATCATCTAACCAGTCTATTTGTTGTGTACGCAACTCACCACGAGCTCGTGTATCTGCTAAACGAACGAATGCTCCTTGCACTAAACACCATTTAGCCATGGCATAACCTGATTCCCCCAAACCGACAATCAAGAAACGTTGGGGTGCAGATCGCTCGGATGCATCAGCACCGGTTTGTCCTAAAAAGGGATTCTGTAATGCTTGTTTCATCGTTTCTTTAAAAGTCTCTAACGTAATTTCAGGCTTGATAAGCCAACGAGCACTAACAAAATGGTGATAATCCAAAATCGCACAACTACTTGGGTCTCACGCCAACCGCCCAGTTCAAAATGATGATGAAGTGGTGCCATACGAAATATTCGTCGTCCTTGGCCGTAGTATTTTTTGGTGAACTTGAACCACAACACTTGCATCATGACCGAGACTGTTTCTGCAACAAAGATTCCTCCCATGACAAAAAGGACAATTTCTTGCCGCACAATCACAGCAACCGTACCCAGCGCTCCACCAAGCGCTAAGGCGCCCACATCCCCCATGAATACCTGAGCCGGATGGGCATTAAACCAAAGGAATGCAAGGCCAGCGCCACCCATTGCACCGCAAAAAATTAATAGTTCACCAGCTCCTGGTATGTAAGGAAAGAGTAAGTATTTAGCGTAAATCGAGTTACCCATGACATATGCAAATGCACCAAGTGCCGCACCGACCAAGATCACGGGCATGATCACTAGGCCATCAAGGCCATCAGTGAGATTAACTGCATTACTACTTCCGACAATCACTAAGTAGCTTAGGATGATGAACCCCATGACGCCTAATGGATAACTAACTTCTTTCATAAATGGGAGATATAAATTTGACTTTGCTGGTAAATCAATCGAGAAGCCGCTCTCTACCCAACTAATAAATAGCTGTAAAACCTTATAGTTATTTACCTCTGATACTGAGAATGCTAGATAGATTGCTGCAAATAAACCAATGACTGTTTGCCATAAAAACTTTTCTCGTGATCCCATACCTTTAGGATTCTTGTTGACAACCTTTCGATAATCATCAACCCAGCCTATAGCACCAAATCCAAAGGTGACAATCATGACAATCCAGATAAAACGGTTACTTAGGTCTGCCCATAACACACAGGAAATAAATATTCCGATCAAGATTAGTATTCCGCCCATGGTCGGCGTACCAACTTTAGCTAAATGCGTTTGTGGGCCATCTGTACGAATTGCTTGATCTGCTTTAAGGGCTGTCAGTTTTCGAATAACCCACGGACCAAAAACAAGGCCTATCAATAGGGCCGTTAAGGTTGCCATGACAGCTCGGAATGTGATGTAAGAAAAAACACGGAAAAATCCGTAGTCATCCTGTAACCACTGCGCCAAAATTAGGAGCATGTTTTGGTCTCCTTCTGCAGTACTTCAACAACCCGCTCCATACGCATAAAGCGTGAGCCCTTCACTAATACCGTGATTGCGCCTCTTGGATCATGATCCAAGCGCTTGATTTGGCTTTGTATATCTTGATTTAATTGAGCTAGCTCAGAGTAATGCCTGGCCTGACCAGCCGGTTTATTTTTTAAGTAAGTATTAGAAGTGATTTGGCTTAAGTCACCAAAAGTCAATAGATGTTCTATGCCACATTTTGCGGCGTACCGACCAAGCTCTTCATGAAACTCTGGGCCCTGAATACCAACTTCGCCCATGTCACCTAAAACTAAATAACGCTCACCATCATGAAGTGCCAAAGCATCAATAGCAGCCACCACTGAATCTGGGTTTGCGTTATAGGTGTCATTAATTAAACGCGTATATCTTGATAACTGCAGAACTTGCATTCTTCCTGAGACTGGCACAAATTTTTCTAGGCCCAACTGAATCTTTTCTAAAGAAATCCCGGCGGCTATAGCCACTGCACAAGCAGCTAGTGCATTTGCACAGTTGTGCTCGCCCAATGTTTGTAGCTGAACTTGAATAACTCCGGTAGGCGTTTCAATCCGAACGCCACCGTTTGCTAATGCATAGCCCCGGACTGTGGCAGTGCTTTGATCCACTTTAGTGCCTTGCCATACAAAATCAATTTGTTTACGCGAACCCGCAGCCTCTCTCCATACCCCTGTATAGGGGGTCTCTGCCGGAAATACTGCTATCCCATCAAGCGGAAGGGCATCTATGACTGCAGCATGCTCCTTTGCAACCGCGGCAATACTTTGCATAAACTCCTGATGCTCACGTTGAGCATTATTAATTAAAGCAATGGTTCCTTTTGCAATTGCAGCTAATTCTGCAGTTTCTCCAGGATGATTCATGCCTAACTCAATCACCGCCAAACGGTGCTCTGAGCGTAATTGCAATAAGGTAAGCGGTAGACCAATCTCATTATTGAGATTTCCCGATGTCATTAGGGCATGTTCTTGACCAACAGCTTCTTTAAAAATAGAAGCTATCATTTCTTTAACAGTAGTTTTGCCATTGCTGCCTGTAACCACCACCAAGGGAATAGCAAATTGTTTCCGCCAACTATGGGCTAGTTGCCCGAGGCTTTTGCGGGTATCGGAGACGCAAACTCCTGGCATAGCGCTTGGGCATGCCGTCGCGTCACTAATCATGACGGCTGCCGCCCCTTCTTTTTGAACATCAGTCAAAAAATGGTGAGCATCAAATCGCTCGCCTTGAAGCGCAACAAACAGTTCGCCGACCATCAACTGACGACTATCTGTCCCAATTTTTGTGATGCCTAGTCCGCTCGCTTGCTCTTTAGTAATATTGATGAAATGACTATTGGGTAGCATAGTCTGTATTTGTGCCAAAGTAGAGATGGGCTTGATTGCCTGCATTACGCTGCCCCTCCACTAACTAAACGTAAATGAACCTGATCCGAAAAATCAAAACGCTTTCCATTGAACTCTTGAGTGGTTTCATGACCCTTACCAGCAACAAGCACAATATCTTGCGGCTTGGCTTTTCGAACGGCACTCATAATGGCGGCAGCCCGGTCAGCAATGACCTCAACTGAGTTACCACTTTCTTTACTATTTGTTTTGGGTTGTATACCTGCAAGAATCATTTGCATGATTTGTAAAGGATCTTCGGAGCGCGGATTATCACTAGTAATAAGAACATGCTCTGCACCATTACGAGCGATTTGACCCATCAACGGTCGTTTTTCCTGATCGCGATCACCACCACACCCAAAAACACAATAAATCTGTCCCTGCCGAATTGCGGCAATTGGCCTAAGTGTTTCAAGAACTTTTTGGAGTGCATCGGGTGTATGCGCATAGTCCACAACCATCATTGGGGCGTCCGCTTTTACCCCTTTTATGATTTCCATTCGCCCTCTTACTGGCGATACGTGCTCGATGCGATGTAATGCTTCAGCAGCGCTCATACCTTGTGTCATCAAGGTGGCAATGACTGCTAAGGCATTAGCTAGATTAAACTCGCCCAAAACAGGAATACTGCATGGATATATACTTCCATCAATCACAATCTTGCACTGATAGGCATTTTCTGTAAAACAATATTCTTGTAAGTAGACAGATTTAAAACGGTCTTTTAAGCCTTCTAAATGATTGAACGCTGTAGCTTGTAATGCATAAAGCCAAATTGTTTTACCAATTTGCTCTACAAGATCCATGAATAAGCTTCGACCAAATGAATCTTCAATATTGATCACAATATTTTTAGCATTAAATTCCTTAAATAATTTTGCTTTCGATGCCCCATATGCAGCCATCGTGCCGTGATAATCCAAATGGTCTTGGCTTAAATTTGTAAATATGGCTGAGTCAAAATGGGTTCCGTTTACTCGCCCTTGATCTAAAGCATGTGATGAGACCTCCAGTGCTACATAGTCGGCACCTTGCTGCTTTAACTGGAACAACCCTGTTTGTAAGCGAGGTGCATCCGGTGTGGTGTAGCCTACTTCGTGCAACTGATCGACAAACCCAATGCCTAATGTCCCAATGACTGCTGCACGCTTTGATAGCGTCTGAGCCAGCCATTGCGTAACACTGGTTTTTCCGTTTGTGCCGGTTACGCCAACAAGCTTTAATGTTTGACTGGGTTTACCATACCACTCTGCAGCAATCCAACCTGCATGCTCAGCAAGATTTTCAATTGCAATACAACGCTCATCATCTAGATCAACTTCCCAAGCTTGACTTTGTGAACGATCATCGCTTTCTTGATACAACACACAAGCAGCCCCAAGCTCAAGGGCTCTAGCAATATAAGGGCGACCATCACGCAAGGCTTTACCATGACCGACTGCATAGGCCATAAAAATATCACCTACTTTTACTTGACGAGTATCAGCGGAAATTGTTGCAGTCGGTAGCACAAATTGCTTTAAATGCAATAGAGCTTCATGACGGGTCATATGGATAGCAGCCATCATTGTTTAAGCACCACTTTTTGTGCCTGGACTTCGGTTGTTATCGGTTCAGAGCTTTGAACTAAAGTTCGATCCGTAAGATCTGGGGATATGTTTAAGCTACGCAGAGTCTCGCTCACAATCGTTGAAAAGACTGGGGCCGCTACTTCGCCACCATAATGTCCTCCTGTAGATGGTTCATCAACCATCACCGCAACTACAATACGTGGAGCACTAATTGGGGCAAGCCCAACAAAAAAGGCGCGATATTTATTTGCAGCGTATCCCTTACCCTCCACTTTGTGTGAGGTACCTGTTTTCCCCCCCACCCGAAATCCATCTGCCCGAGCACGTATCGCTGTACCACCCTGCTCGGTCACTGTTTCGAGCATATTGCGCATCTCTACTGCTGTTTTTGCAGAAATGACTCGTGTTCCCGGTTTGTATTCGGGGTTACGAAGAATTGTGGTTGGCACAAGCTCCCCATCTCGCGCAAAGATGGTGTACGCGCGTGCCAATTGAAATAATGATGTTGAAATCCCATAACCAAAAGACATGCGCGCTTGATCACTTTGACCCCATTTTTGGTGGGGATGCAAACGTCCGGCAACCGTTCCTGGAAAACCAATGTTGGGAGCTTGCCCAAAACCGACTGCCGCAAATAAATCCCACATTTCACGCGGTTCCAACTGTAAGGCTAGTTTTGCAGTGCCAATATTGCTAGATTTCTGAATAACCTGCGAGACCGTTAACATTCCATGGAGATGAGCATCGGTAATTGGTTTTGGGCCGATCGATAATTTTTGACCAATGACCATATTGGTATCTGCTTGAACTTTTCCTTGCTCCATTACCAAAGCGACTGGAAATGGTTTCATCGTAGAGCCGGGTTCAAAGGTATCGGTTAGAACCCGATTACGCAATTGCTCACCGGTTAGTGCTTTACGTGAATTTGGGTTGTAACTTGGCCAATTGGCTAATGCCAAAATTTCTCCCGTACGCACATCTAATACAACTGCGCCACCTGCCTTAGCTTTATGTTTCTCGACAGCACTCTTTAATGCGTTATAGGCGATGTATTGAACCTTACTATCAATAGATAGTTGCAGATCTTGACCATTTTGTGGAAACTGTAATATGGCAATATCGTTCACAATACGGCCCAAGCGATCAACCACGACACGCCGTTTTCCAGTTTGAGCAGCGAGGTCCTTATCGCGCGCAAGCTCAATTCCTTCTTGCCCACGGTCCTCCACGTTTGTAAATCCAATAACGTGTGCCATCGCCTCACCTTCTGGATAGTGACGGCGGTATTCATTATTTAGTCCAATTCCTGGAATCTCTAAGCGTCTAATTTGTTGCGCTACTTCAGGGTCAACTTGGCGCTTTAAAAATACTTGATTGCGTTCATCCTTAAATCTTTTCTTGATTTCAGTCTCGCTCATGTCTAATAATTTGGCGAGTTGGGTAATCTTTTCTGGTGCAAGGTCTGCTGGGATATTATCGGTATAGGCGATTACTGCTTTTGCCTCTAGACTGGTAGCAATCAATTGCCCATTGCGATCCAAAATTTTTCCCCGAGTTGCAGGCATATCAATAACGCGTTGCACACCCTTAATAGCTTTCGCTTCATAAAACCCATTACCAGGTCCTTGGATCCAAAAAGCGCGCACGACTAAGGCAACAAACGCTACAAATAATAAGAACAGCATGAGCCGTGAGCGCCACATGGGTAAGCGTAAAACTATATTGGGTGAGGTCGAGAATCCAACTGGCTTCATAGACCTTCCTTAAAGTAAAGAGTTCGGTCCGGTGTGATCGGACTCATACGCAGCTGATTACGCGCCACATCCCGAATTCGGGCAGACTTGGATAAGTTTCTTTGTTCAAACTCCAGCCGCAACCACTCTTGATTTAATTTTCGTTCTTGTACTTGTGCGCGTTCTAGAGCTACGAACGTTTTTCTAGCTCGCTGCTGTGAGGCAACCAGTGACAAAGCACAAATCAATAAAAGAGCTAGCAAGGTAAGGGTTGCACGATTCATAACGCTTTCCCTTTTTTCTCAGCAACTCGCATAACGGCTGAGCGTGCGCGTGGGTTTTCTTCAATCTCTGAGGCGCCAGGCTTAATTCGGGCAATGATTTCCAGATCGCCTTGGGGCATATCTTTGGCGCGTATCGGTAATTCACGTGGCACTGTGATTTGCGCATGGGTCTGTATAAACTGCTTCACAATGCGGTCTTCTAAGGAATGAAAGCTGATCACCACCAAGCGACCACCTATTTTTAAAACATCGAGGGCAGCTTCTAATCCTTTTTCTAAATCAGCTAGTTCTTGATTAATAAAGATTCGGATTGCCTGAAATGTGCGAGTGGCAGGATCTTGCCCTGGCTCTCGGCTTCGGACTGTTTTGGCAATAACATTAGATAGCTCTAGTGTCGTTTGCACTGCTTTGCCTTCTTCGCGCTGCTTTACGATAGCGCGAGCAATTGCGAATGCATATCGCTCTTCTCCAAATGTTTTAATCACTTGGGTAATCTCCTCGACCGGAGCGCTTGCAAGCCACTCTGCTGCTGATAATCCGCAACTCGTATCCATGCGCATGTCGAGCGGCCCATCGAAGCGAAATGAAAATCCTCGCCCGGGTGTATCGATTTGTGGTGAACTGATACCTAAATCGAGTAATACGGCATCCACGGATTGGGCTCTGACATGCTGATCCATTAGTGCAAAACTGCTGTGCATCATTTGGAAGCGCGTATCGGTGATTTGCTTGGCTGCTTGTTGCGCCTCCAGATCTTTGTCGAACGCAAGGAGTTGGCAATTGGATCCTATTTGTTCTAATAAGGCTTTGCTGTGACCGCCTCGACCAAAGGTTCCGTCGATTAGAAAGGCGCTCTCTTTTTGAAACGATGTTCCGCTGATCATGGCGGTAACTGCCTCGGCCAGTAATACTGGGCGATGGGTATTGTTCATGTCGCCCAGTCATCAAAAGGTAAATTGTTTTAGTGCATCCGGCATACCCTGCGCAATGGCTGCCTGTTCTTTACTGGAGTATGTATTTGCATCCCAGATTTCTAGGTGAGATCCCATGCCCAACAATATAATTTCGCGATCAAGGTTTGCCGCACTGCGCAACTCTGGACTTATTAAAATTCGTCCGGCGCTGTCTAAATCAATTTCAGCAGCATTGCCTAAAAATATTCTGCGCCACCAATGTGCATCCATTGGTAACTGTGCGATTCGTGTTCGAAATGCTTCCCACTCAGGTCTTGGAAATAGTAATAAACACCCATCAGGATGTTTTGTTAAGGTGACACGACCCTCTCCTTGCACCAAAAGAGCGTCGCGATGCCTAGTCGGCACCGACATACGTCCCTTCGCATCGAGATTAAGAGCTGACGCACCTTGAAACAAAATTTACCCCACTTTTTCACACTTCTTCCCACTTTAGAGCAAGCTTCCTATAGGGTCAAGTATTTTTGGGTAAATTTTTGGTAAATTCCCTAGTGATTACAATCACTTAGAGAATATTTAGTAAAATTAGCTAAATAAAATTATGCTGTAAAACAATGACTTGTAACTTATACCTAAGATATATCTTTAGGTATACGACCGTTAGTTGATGAAAAGACTGTATAAATGAACAGTTATTTATATTTTATATGCAGTCGTGGTCATTATTTTTGAAATACCTGCCATGCCTGTCTTGATGGATGGCGGCAATTCTTGGCCGCCGGCACTCATTGCACTGGCGCCATGCTCTATTTCATCGGCGCGCATTTGCTGCACAATGGCTCTGGAACGCAGATCGCCATCTGGAAGCTTTTCCAGATGGTCATCCAAATGTTGCTCAACTTGTTTCTCTGTTTCTGCCAGAAATCCCAAACTCCAACGATCACCGGCAAGGCCCGCTAACAACCCCATTCCAAAGGAGCCAAAGTACCAAATGGGGTTCAATAAACTGGGTCGTGAATCGAGCTCCTTCAAACGCTCTTCACACCAAGCCATATGGTCCATTTCTTCACTGGCAGCTTCATCTAAAAGGGCTCTAGTTTTAGGATCTTTTGCGAAGATTTTTTGGGACTGATATAAGGCCTGAGCGCAGACTTCGCCTACATGATTTACGCGCATTAAGCCAGCCGCATGGGCACGCTCATTAGCGCTCATATTGATGTCTGAAGTTAGCGCTTGCTTGTCAATAAGATCAATACTTGGAATAGGTCTTTTGTAGTTTGCCCCACCAGCAAGAGCACGTAACGCGATATCAAATTCAGAAATGAAGCGATCGATCGGACTTCTACTTTTAGCGGAAAAACTATGCGTCATACCTGCACTTCAGCCTTACAACTTTCTTTCGTTTTAAGGCCTAATTGGGCTAATAATTGACGATCTGCTTCAGCCTCTGGGTTACCTGTTGTTAGCAACTGATCGCCATAAAAAATGGAGTTTGCACCCGCCTGAAAACACATTGCCTGTATAGCCTTACCTAGCTCTTGACGACCGGCTGATAAGCGCACTCTAGCCTTTGGCATTGTGATGCGGGCTACTGCGATGGTGCGCACAAACTCGAGGGGATCTAGTTTAGGTTGAGCCTCCAGAGGGGTTCCAGCTACTGGAACTAGGTGGTTAATAGGAACTGATTCTGGGTAGGGGTCTAGATTGGCTAAACGGGCGATAAACGCAACGCGTTGCTCCCGACTCTCGCCCATGCCCACAATCCCTCCACAGCAGACAGAGAGCCCGACGTTACGAACGGTTTGTAGCGTATCCAGCCGATCTTGATAACTCCTAGTTTGGATTACGGTGGGATAAAAATCCTCGCTAGTGTCTAGATTATGGTTATAAAAATCCAGGCCCGCATCCTTAAGGCTCTTGGCCTGAGAGGGCTCGAGCATCCCCAGCGTAGCGCAGGTCTCTAGGCCAAGGGCTTTCACACCCTTAATCATTGCAACCACCTTTTCTACATCACGGTCTTTGGGTTCGCGCCATGCGGCTCCCATGCAAAAGCGATTCGAGCCTGCTGCCTTAGCGGCTTTTGCAGCCTCTAATACTTCTTCTAAATCCAATAACTTACTTGCTTTAATGTCGGTATGGTAGCGGGCTGCCTGCGGGCAATAGCCACAATCCTCTGGACAGCCCCCGGTCTTTATAGATAACAAAGTGGCTAGCTCGACATCACCCTCAGGAAAATACTGTCGGTGGGTCTCTTGAGCCCGAAACATAATCTCATTAAAAGGAAGGTTATAAAGAGCCGCCACCGCCTCGAGAGTCCATGTGACCCCTACCAAGGGAGGTCTTGATTTTGCCTGTATGAGGGGCGCTGTAGTTTGGTGAGCTGACATCGTTTTTTGGTAACTTAATCTCTAAAACCAATAACATAACAGATATGAGACCAAATCTCACAAGGAGTGTTCCAATACATTTATGAATAGCCCCTCCCATCAAGTAGACTGGGTTGCACGAAGCCTTGCATCGGTATGGCATCCCTGTACCCAAATGAAACACCACGAAGCCTACCCCTTGGTGGCGATTCATCATGGTGAGGGGCCGTGGTTAATCGATGTTGCCGGTAATCGGTTTTTAGATTGCATTAGTTCTTGGTGGACTAATTTATTTGGGCATGCTAATCCGAAAATCAATCAGGCCATCATTGAGCAACTCAAGACCATTGAGCATGTGATGTTGGCTGGCTTTACGCATCAACCCGTCATTGAGCTATCTGAACGTTTGACCCAACTGACCCAAGGGCACTTAGGTCATGCCTTTTATGCCAGTGATGGTGCATCCGCAGTGGAAATCGCTCTAAAGATGAGTCATCACTTTTGGAAGATTCAGGGTAAGGTTGAAAAAAAGAAGTTTATTTGTTTGCGTAATAGCTATCACGGCGAGACCATGGGTGCACTAGCTGTTACTGATGTTGCCTTATTTAAACAAGCATATGGCTCTCTCTTACAAGATGTTTATGTTGTCATGTCTCCTGATGCGCGCCAAGCGCATGGCGAGGAAAGTTATGAGGACGTTGCTCAAAGAGCAATTAAAGACCTTGAGTTGTGCCTACAAAAAAACCATGAAGAGATTGCGGCACTGATCATTGAACCTCTTGTTCAGTGCGCTGGTCAAATGGCAATGCACTCGGCTACCTATATCAAAGAGGCGGCTGCACTTTGTAAACAATATGAGGTCCATTTAATTGCGGATGAGATTGCAGTAGGTTGCGGACGTACAGGCTCATTCTTCGCATGTGAGCAAGCTGGTATTTGGCCAGACTTTTTAACTCTGTCCAAAGGTATTAGTGCTGGATATCTACCGCTCTCGATTTGCTTAACCCGTGACTCTATCTATAGAGCTTTTTATGGTGATGATGTCAATCAAGCATTTTTACATTCTCATTCCTATACTGGTAACCCGCTTGCGTGTAAAGCAGCCTTAGCGGGGTTGGACATCTTTGAAGACGAACAAATTCTTTTAAAGAACGTAGTAAGTGCGCAGAAGATTCAGGAGGCTTTTGCATGGACCTACCGTGATGATCGTATTGAACATGTACGTCAACAAGGCATGATCTTCGCCTTTGATATCAAAAAACAATTTCTTATCAAGCCGGATGCTTTTTCTAAAGAGATGTTTCAAAAAGGTATGCAGGAAGGTGTACTAATAAGGCCTATTGGACAAACTGTCTATGTCATGCCGCCTTATATTTTGAGTAATAGTGAAATCGAATGGATGAGTACAGGTATTTTCAAAGCCTTAAACAAAACTCTCAATGCCCCCCTATAAACCTTACGGCATCACGCATTCATGTCCTTTGCAAAAAACCAAATCCTTCGCGAACTAACAGAGCTTGATACTCAGCTGTTGAGGCGCAAGATCCGATCCGTTGACTCTCCTTGCGGAACACGAATACAAATTGGGGGGCGTGAACTGCAAGCTTTTTGCAGCAATGATTACCTTGGTCTTGCCAATCACCCCGATTTAATTACTGCGCTCTCAGAAGGTGCGCAGCGGTTTGGGGTTGGTAGCGGTGCCTCACATTTAATTAGCGGCCATCAAACGATCCATGATGCGCTAGAAGAAAAATTAGCACAGACCCAAGCTCTATCGATACCTAAGGCTAAAGCTCTATTTTTTTCTACGGGCTATCTTGCCAATATCAGCGCGATTACTGCACTCAGCAATCTCAAGAGTAACGCTTCCAAAATCTATTCAGCTCATCTAAACCATGCATCTCTCATTGATGGTGTCCGTCTTGCTAAAGGACAAAACAATGCAACTGTATTTATCTTTGATCATCATAATCTGGTGGCCCTTGAAGATGAACTGAAACAGGATTTCTCACAACATAAGCTTATTATTATTGATGGTGTCTTTAGCATGGATGGCGACTTAGCCCCAATAGGAGCACTTCTTCAATTGGCCGAGCGGTATGACGCCTTACTCATGGTTGACGATGCGCACGGCTTTGGTGTTTTAGGGAAACACGGCTACGGGATCTTGGAAGATAGCGGTCTTTGCTCTGAGCGCTTGATTTACGTTGGCACGCTCGGTAAAGCAGCAGGACTTAGTGGTGCGTTTGTTTGTGCAAATGAACTATTGATTGAATGGCTGATTCAAAAAGCGCGGCCCTACATTTATAGTACTGCCAGCTCTCCTGCTTTAGCCTATGCCTTAATACGCAGTCTTGAGCTCATAGAAGGTCCCATAGGTCAAGAACGGCGAGAGAGCTTGAGAAGCAACATAGCACTTTGGAAACAACTTGCTCAATTTACGCATTGGCATCTGCTTGATTCTGATACTGCAATTCAACCGATCATGATTGGCAGCAATGAAACTGTATTGCAACTCGCTAAGGATTTAGATCTCGCCGGCTATTGGATTCCGGCGATCCGCCCACCTACTGTACCAGTGGGTATGTCACGTCTTCGTATGACCCTCTCGGCCGCCCATACTCATGATGAAATTAGTGCTTTAGCAAACATCCTTTTACATCTTGAATCACTGAATTAATTGTTATGACGCATTCTTACTTTGTGACTGGTACCGATACCGAAGTTGG
>DBCI01000066.1:24643-25621 GCA_002292975.1 Polynucleobacter sp. UBA962
CGATTCAGGAGGTCAATTACGTAATGAAGATATTGAGACTTATTTCATTGCTGGGAGTAAGCAGATTTCTAGAGAAATGCTCTGCCCATATGTCCTGGATTTTCCAGCGGCACCTCATGTGGTGGCAAAAGAAAGAGGGCTTAGCTTAGACATGTCAAAAATGCTTGAAGGTTTTCATAGAATTAAGCAAGAAGTGGAGCATGTGATTGTTGAGGGAGCGGGTGGTTTTTTAACTCCAATCAATGCGAATCAAGATCTATCCAATTTTGCACAGTTAGTTCGCTTACCAATTATTTTAACTGTTGGAATTCGTTTAGGCTGCCTTAATCACACCCTACTTACGGTAGAAGCAATTGAAAAAAGGGGCTTGAAACTTGCAGGGTGGGTGGCTAACTGCATTAGTCCTGAGATGCCATACCGTGAAGAAAATATCAACACTCTTCGTCAACGTATTTCCGCTCCCTTACTTGGAGTAATTGAGCCATTGCCGAGTTATTTACAAAAATCAAGCAACGCACCCTATTCTTTAAAGGCACTTCAATTTGTAGCAAAAATTATTAACCTGCCCAGCAAAGAGCTGACTTAAGCTTTACTCTCATCACGTAGAACTCGGCGCAATATCTTGCCCACATTATTTTTAGGCAAAGTTTCTCTAAACTCAATCTGAGTTGGGCGTTTGTATTGCGTCAGCTCGCGATTACAAACTTCCATAATAAGGCTCTCTGTCACCTGTAAATCATCGCGTACTACAAATAACTTCACGGCTTCACCGGTCGACGCTTGTTGGACGCCAACAACTGCACATTCGATAACCCCAGGGATCGAGGCAACCACATCCTCAACTTCATTCGGATAAACATTGAAACCAGCCACCAAAATCATGTCTTTCTTACGATCAACAATTTTGAAATAGCCAGCCTCATCCATCAGGCCAATATCGCCTGTTCTAAAGTAACCATCTTGCCCTAAGACATTAAC
>DBCI01000068.1:0-1055 GCA_002292975.1 Polynucleobacter sp. UBA962
CGTTGCGGTGGGCTTTGTGACCACTCAGGCATCGCACGAGTGTTATGACAGTACGCACAATTTACGCCAAGTGAAGTTGACATATGTACCATCAAGCCAAAGACCTTCTCCGTATCTTGAATGCTGTTCTTATTACCTGTTGGTAATGCCGTTGGACCATTCATGCGAATGTTCTCTGCTTTTAACAAATAGGGCGTAAAGGGATCGTAAGGAAGATCGCTTAATCCAACCGATGGTGATGGCGTATTTTGACCATTCTTACCACTTAAGAACCCACTACCCTGAGGTTTAGCAGGGTCAGTAAACCAAACGTTTTGTGGAATATTGTTACCACGATGGCAGGTATAGCACGTAACACCAGTCTCTGCTACATGGGACTTCCATTCCACGTTAATACGCTGGGTCATCTGAATCATCTTACGAGAAACAGTTTTGGTATACATACCCTCTTCAGCAAAATTAGCCACGTTATGGCAATACGCACAACCCTGCTCAGGGGCAACCCAACTGGTCATCGCCACCATAAAATTGGTGAACTGGGCAACACTTAGATTACCTAACACTTTGACATTTTTATAGACCGCTCCTGCTTTAGGTCCATCAGCGGCAGCCGGAATCGAGGCAGGCACCTCATTCTTTGCTGCTTCAGCCGCCAGAGTTCGTGGGTTATAGACAGATGCCATCCCAGTTCCTCTAAAGCCATTTTGCACTGACTCTATAGGAGGTCTTTCGCAGGCAGATAAGATCAGAGTCGCACCCGCGAGAGCAACGAGGCTCAACACACGTTTGATCGAGTTCATGTCGTGCTCCTTATTTCGCAACAGGTGGTGGTGGCACAAAGGTCGCTGACGGATCGACTGTGGGGATGCTGTAAACATCCGGATAAGCAGGTGCAACACCATGCTTTACTGCCCACAGATACCAGTTATCAACGACGGTACCTGTTAATAAAATTCCGATACCGCCCGTTAATGGGACGAGGACTGCAAACCACCAAGCCCAACGGTGAATGGATTCCATCGTGGCATTAAAGCCCATGGTCCATCTCCAAAATA
>DBCI01000068.1:1154-1393 GCA_002292975.1 Polynucleobacter sp. UBA962
GCGCCGTGCATAGCAAATAAGAGTGCCGAACCATAGAGGAAGACAATCGATAACATATGGAATGGGTTGTAGAACAAATTACCGTAACGTAATGAGAATGCGGCGGTCCAATCCAGATGCGAGAAGATACCAAATGGAACGCCCTCGCTCCAACTTCCTACTAATAGGGGTCTTAAGAATCCGAGTACTAAAAATAACCAAATAGCTGCTAAGAATGCCCAGGCGATATGTGTTCCCAT
>DBCI01000068.1:1478-9529 GCA_002292975.1 Polynucleobacter sp. UBA962
GCCATCATCCACCAGCCACCCTCAGAAAGAGGCATATTCAAACTTAATCCGTGCTTTGGTAAAGGCGGATCCAGCGATAACCAAAAGAGTTGGCGAATAAACTGAATCGGATCCCAGTTAACAGAAGACAGCATATTCCAGCCAATAATCTGAAAACCAATCATGCCAAAAAATAAGGAGGCAATCCCGATTGTTCCTAAATAGACTGGTCCAATTTGCGCATTTCCTAATCTGCCAAAGAGATGTACCAAAAATGGTTGGCCAATACGCTCACGCTCATCTTTTCTAGGGTTTAGATGCGATCCATGATGTGGTTCGGCAACGACTTGAACCTGAGTAAATAAATTTTGATAGTCCATGGTTGATTTCCTCGATTCTTATTCTTATGACCAAATAGGGAGGTTTAACCACCAACCCCACCACTCCGGCCAGCCACGAGTCCAAAATGGTCCACTAATCACAATGCACACTGCACTCCAAAATACTGCTGCTAATGCCAAGAACAAACCCAAACGATGAATCCCCAACGTTCCCACGGAGTAACCAATTAAGTCTCTAAAGAAGGTATCCTCATGCTCTGGTGTTTTGACAAACTCGCCCTTTTGCGGATTAGTTGAAGATAAAACTAAGCCACCGTGCATTGCAAGCGCCAAGGTGGTTGTAAAAAATAGGGTGATCGCAATCATATGCGCTGGGTTGTAATGAAAATGTAGATATTGATAACCCACATTCGAGACCCAGTCGAGGTGACTCAGGATGCCATATGGGAATCCATGTCCCCATGCTCCCATTAATACTGGTCGTATCACGACCAAGGTGAAGTAGGCAAAGATTGCCATCGAAAACGCAACAGGCACATGAAAGCCCATCCCTAATTTGCGACAGATTTCGACTTCACGTAAAGCCCAAGATCCAAATGCTCCTAGAGCGCAGATCGTAATCAGTTGCCATAAGCCACCCTCCATAAGAGGTGCAGCTGCTAGACCATACTTCAAGTCAGGTGGCGCAATATTGATTTGCCACAGGTTCCAGGTGGGTCCTTGTGAAGCGCCCCACAGGATTAACGCAGTCCCCAAGAACGAAAAGAAGATCGTAGTGATACCAAAAAAACCGACATAAAAAGGGCCTACCCAAAAATCGAATAGATCTCCGCCAACAAGAGTTCCCCCTCTGACTCGGTACTTTCTCTCAAAACTGAGCATGGCCATTTTTAATTCTCCAATAAATTGGTAGATAAGACTCGATGCGTCGTCAAGCCCTATCCACCATGGTTTGCATCATGTGTACTACTTTACTGCTGGTGCTGCTGGTGGGGTTGCAGAACCCGTCCCTGTTTTTGCTTTGTACTGGGTCTGACTTAATCCATCTAACCAGTTAAAGCGGACTGTGCTTAGCAGAATTAAATGAATCATTGCTGCCAAACCAAACAGGAAGATTCCTTGAATAGCCATAGCCCTTAATGGGTCATATAGTTTCCAAATTCTCCACATGGTATTTCTCCTAAGTTAAGTACGACATAAAGCTATAAACAGCTGACCTTACGCCGTCGATCATTGACTTCTCCTCGGCTCCTGGAAGCCAGGAGCTCCACTTACCAGGTAAGAACGCGGTAAAGAGCGCAAGCACAAAACACACCACAAAACACAAGACGAAGATCGTCCTAAACGTGATTGAATCGTTCTTAACCATCTCCTGCATTGTGTTATTTAAATGGATATCTTTCATATCATTGCCTTTACGTTGTTACTTACAATTTCAGTAGAACCAAGGACGCCATGCCCACACCAAGATGTGCGCAATGACCGCTATTGCAGTAAACCCGACCAAACCTTGGACATAAAACTGGTGAAATTCTTTCGCCTCGTCGTCGGTAAGACCAGAAATAGAGCCTCTGTGATCACTCATTCGAGATCCCTCCTTCAAAATTAGCCTTTCGGCTAGCACCGCGCAAAGCCCGCGCGACAAGGGCATATGGCAGAAAACTGCCACATTCGGTTTGGGTGAAAGTAGCTGTACTCATACTTTCTCCGTAATAGGGGTTTGAGTCTTCTCTTGTACGATTTCTGGGCATGAGATGCGGACACGCTCTACAGTTACGCGCTCTTCACCGGATGATTCGGTATCGCGCTCTACGCGATCACGTAATTGTTTAGCTGCTGAGATTTGTACTAAGACGGGTTGCTTCTGCACATAGTTCGCCACCATCGTTTGAGCATCCCCATCCCATTGGAATGAATTCGCGGCTTTACTACGAGCCAAGGTGGAGTCCACCTTATCCATATCGGTTGCCAAGGGCAGAATATGAAATAAAGCATCAAAGAGTCCATTGCAAAACTCTTGGATTAAATAGGTGGCACCGGCATAACCCATAAATGGAGTACCCGTATGGCGCCGAATCACTGCACCCGGAAAAGAGGCTGGAATATACATTCCTTTACTACCTGCTTCAGCCATGTACATGCGCTCGTTGTAACTACCAAACAGTACCAGGGGTGATTTCTCTTTCACGAGCTTGCGAATCGTTTCGCTATCGGTCTTCTCACCGGGTTTGCGCGAGACCGCAAAGCTGCATGGCAGACCCATTTCAGTTTCAAAGAAGTTCTGAATACCACGGGTATAGGTCTCGTTGGCCACCACTGCAAAATTGGCGGTCCCAAAGAAATCCTGAGTCACAGAGCGCCAGAGATCCCAGATTGGTTTAATCGTGGTGTGCTTCTCGCGCTCAATAAATGGCTCGGGATCTAAATCAAGCAGTTCGCCTAATTTACGTAAGAACTTCGTGGTGCTGTGTAGCCCAATTGGTGCCTGAAGATAGGGTCGTTCAAGCGCTTCACACAACATCCGCCCAAACTCACGGTACATGCAAATATTGACATCCGCCTCCACCAAACGAGAGACATCTGCTAAATGGCTTCCTAATGGAAATACCATATTAACTTCGGCACCAATGCCTTGAACCAAACGACGGATCTCAGCCAAGTCACTAGGCATATTGAAGGTCCCATAAGCCGGTCCAATAATATTGACACGGGGCTTTTCACCTTCCTTACGTGGTTTACGCTCCGGAATATTCTTCACTCCATACTCAGACCACAGCCAATACATGGCACGATTTGCGCACTGCCACTGATCTTCATCAATTGTTCTAGGCAAGAAGCGGGCAATAGCAGTTCCTTCCGGAGTAACACCACCACCAATCATTTCGGCAATCGATCCGGTCACCACTACGGCAGGTAAATCAGGATCGAGGGTTGCATGCGCACGCTTCATCGAACCTTCTGTTCCCTCACGACCTAATTGTTCTTCGGCCAAGCCAGTAACCACAATCGGTAATTCATGGGGAGGCAACGCATCGGTGTAATGCAAGACCGAAGTAACTGGTAAGTTCTCACAACCAACCGGGCCGTCAATGACCACCTGCAATCCCTTGATAGCTGTAAAGACATACACAGCTCCCCAGTAGCCGCCAGCACGATCGTGATCAATCACATACATCAGATCATCTCCTCGGCTTTGCGCTTCTTAATTGCTTTTTCTAGTTTGCGACGGGTCTCGGCCTTGAACTCAGGGCGATCTTTTGGAATGCTCTCCCAAACACCTGCATTGTGAGCAGCGCCTACATCCCCAAAGAACGCCTTCATCTCATCAAAACGCGCCTGATTTCCAATCGCTGCATTGATCACTTGCGCCAATGAGCCAGCTCCTGCGGGACCCATCAGCGGTCTTGCCGAAATAAGGTTTGTGAAATACAAACTAGGAATTGATGCTTGTTTCGCTGCTTGCACAACAGGGGTTGTGCCAATCGCGAGATCAGGCTGAAACTCTGCCATCGCAGCCAAGTCTTGCTCAAGCGAGGCGCGGAACTGAACCTGCACGCCCTTTGCTTCCAACCATTGACGATCTGCATCACTCCAAACCGTACGAGGACATGCTGAACCCACATAACGGACATCTGCGCCACTCTCAATTAAAAGACGAGCAACCAAGAGTTCAGATCCTTCGTAGCCACTTAAGGTAATACGTCCTTTAATGGGAGTTGCCCCAAGCACTGCTTTAATGGCAGGAAGTATCTTATGCTTAGCGGCATTAATTTTTTCTTGTGGAGTATTGGTTGCTTTGCCAATGGCTTCTAACCATGCGGCCGTGCCTTCGTAACCGACTGGTGCCGATCCCACAATTGGTCTACCTGCTGCTTCAAACTCACGAATACTAGCGGTGTAAAAAGGATGGATCGCTGCAACCACTTTGCAATCGAGCGCTTGATATAACTCGCGCCACTCTCTCGTGGGTACAGTTGCACCCACAGCCAAACCCATCGGCTCGATCATCGAACCAATCACTGCCGGATCGGCTGGGAACATCTCACCCAATAAAGTGATGGTGGGCTTGCTTTGCACTCCGGTGCGTGGGGCCTGAACTGGGCCAGCCATAATCTCATTACGTGCGTATTGCAACATAGCGCCCGCTAAGACATCTTTTGCTTCTGCATGAGTTGGTACACCAAAGCCTGGAACATCAATACCAATAATACGAACGCCATTAATTTCTTTTGGTAACAATTGCAGTGGGACACCACTGGCAGTCGGTACGCATAAATTAATGATCACAATGGCATCGTACTTTTCAGGATCCGCTTGCTCATGCACCGAGTCCCGAATATCTTCAAATAATTTTCCTGTTACTAAGCTCTCAGAGTTGAATGGTACGTATCCAACACTGCGGCGTGCGCCATAAAAATGAGAGGTAAATGTTAGGCCATAGACACAGCATGCCGAGCCTGACAAAATCGTTGCAGTTCGACGCATCCGCAAACCCACACGGAGTGAACCAAATGCAGGGCACATACTTTGTGGTTGATCATGCGGACCCTTTGGATAGTCTTGCGCATAACGCTGCAATACCTCTCCTTTGCCAGCCGACTTTGCGGCAGCCATCATCTGTTTCTCACCAGCATGGCAACCCATACCATCCCCTTTGGATGGATCAGCTACCAATTGCTCTGGGACGATGGGGATGATTGGCTTGGTCATCTGATTTAAACCTTGTCGTAAACCACTTCTAAGCTCTTCTTAATCACTGTGTCTTTGCCCATCATGTCAACTGTCGTTGCGGGCTCAAGCACATAATCACGTCCCGTGATGTCGGCTGAGAACAGTCCTAATAAATCATCTTGACTTAGTGGCTTTGGACGCATTGGGGGTGCTTCAGCAACGTTCTTCGCCAACTCTTCAAAAAGTGGGCCCCACTGTGTTCCAGGGCGTCCAATAATTTCGTAACTGGCACTCTTGCGACGAATATCGTCGTGTGCTGGAATTGCTGCTAAGACCGGAATACCGGCGCGCTCTGCAAATGCCTGTGCTTCCCCAGTACTGTCGTCTTTATTAATCACCATGCCAGCAACGCCGACGTTACCACCGAGCTTGCGGAAGTACTCAACCGCAGAGCAAACATTATTAGCTACATAGAGTGATTGCAAATCGTTGCTAGCAACAACGATGACCTTTTGACACATATCGCGTGCAATTGGCAAACCAAATCCGCCGCAGACCACATCCCCCAAGAAATCCAGGAGAACGTAATCAAAACCCCAATCATGAAAGCCGAGTTTCTCGAGGGTCTCAAAACCATGAATAATGCCGCGCCCACCGCAACCACGCCCTACTTCTGGGCCACCTAATTCCATCGCAAATACACCATCGCGTTTAAAGCACACATCGCCAATCGAAACAGAGTCACCAGAAAGTTTTTTCTTGGAGGAGGTCTCAATGATAGTTGGGCATGCCTTACCACCAAATAGCAATGAGGTTGTATCGCTCTTTGGATCACAACCAATTAAGAGAACCTTCTTGCCTTGTTGCGCCATCATGTACGACAAGTTTGCTAAGGTAAAACTTTTACCAATTCCGCCTTTGCCATAAATAGCAATAATCTGTGTTTCTTTGGTCACCGGTCCCTTATGAACTGGATCTGGTTCCATGTCGGCCTCTTTCTTGAGGTTCATGAATTGCACCGTTGCTTCTGCTGGTACACCTTCTAGTTTTGCGGTTGCTGGACTCATTGCAGGGTTCTCCAATCTAAGACCATCTTTAAACAATCTTTGTCACTAAATGCTTGGCGGTATGCCTGATCAGCTTGATGTGGTGATGCATGATGGGTAATCAAACCATCAAGCGATAAACGACCAGACTCGGCTAAGTTCTTCACTGCAAGTAAATCTTTTGGTTGCCATTGGGCTGCTACACGAATCCGTGCTTCACGCATAAACGCCTGCGGAAATGAGAAAGTCATTGGCGCGTCATAAAAACCGGCCAAGACAATCTCACCGCCAGGAGCCAAACATGAAATCAAGGTATCTAGTAATGAAGCGTCACCGCTCACATCCACAATCGTTTTGTAATAGCGCTTCTGATCTGCTTTTGGATCAATCACTTCATAGCCAATTGCTCCAGTGCGGCGATCAGCATCGACCTCCCAAACCACGGGGCTCTTGCCAGCAAGTACTGCAATGCGCGCAATTAATCGTCCCAGAACGCCATGACCAATAATCAGATCGGGCTGCTGACTTCCCTCCGAAGCGGTTACATGATGCGCCGTCGCTGCGAGCGCAAATAAAACAGCCTCTGGTCCTAACTTGCTCCCAACTCCGATTACTCGACTCGCTGGCACTACCACGCGCGATGCTGCGCCCCCGAATAAACCTTTCACATCACCAAAACAGCGAGCGCCTGGCACGAATACACGTTGCCCTGGTTTGTATCCAGAACGTATACCTGCTTGATAAATTTTTCCGACGGATTCATAACCGGGTACTAAGGGATATCCCATTCCAGGGAAGTGGGGCATGCGACCGCTCCACAATAATTTTTCAGTTCCCGTACTAATTCCACTCCACTCAATATCCACCACGACATCAGTTTCAGTGACGGGTGATAACTGCAGATCGCTCAAGACAATGCTCTCGGGCTTCTCGAGCACGACGGCCTTGGCTTGATAGTTTGTGTTCATAGTGTCATTTCTAATTTACATACCAAATGTGTAAATATTTATTTACATAATGCATTCTTCACTACTTTTGCCCCAATGTCATGTAGGTGTTTCTACTAATACCCCCTAATATTTACAAGGCTTTATGGGGAATCTACCCCTATAAAAAGCTAAGCCACTGAAAACATTGGTTTTTTACAATACAAAATTTGGGCATTTAATGGGATTGCGGATGGCAATAAAGAAATAGACTCAAAACCAGCAGCTTGCAACATGGTGCTAATTTCAGTTTGAGTTCTGGGGCGACCTCGACCCATTGCAAGTAAATAGAAGCCAAAATAAGCATCCCCCATGGCCTCTTGGCCTGGAGTGCCCGCCATGGGTTCAGCCAAAATGAGGCTAGCGCCAGGCTCTAAGGCATTGAATACATTACGTAAAAGGATTGAGACCCGGCTGTCGTCATGATCAAAGATGACCCGGATTAAGGTGGCAATATCAGCCCCCTTTGGTAACTCTCCCTGGAAAAAATTTCCACCTAAAGCCTTGATTTTATTGGATAAACCTAATTTATTAATGTGAGTATTCGCTAACTCAGCGACGCCCGGGAGGTCAAAAATAGTGCATTGAAGTTGTGGATAGAGCTCGACTAGCTGACTGACAAAAGCGCCCTGACCGCCACCAATATCTAATAGATGTTTGTGTTTTGCAAACGAATAAGAATCAATCACTTCGGTGGTTACCAAAGGCTGGGTATGCGCCATCAGTCGCGAGTAGTCTGCAACACGATTAGCAGATAAAGACTCTGGGCTTGGGTCATCTTCCCCGTTGATATAGGGCCAGTACTCCGCCATCGCTGCTTTACCAGCCACATCACCGCGCAACAAAGCTAATGGGTCTTGCAAATCACGATAGAAATCGCCATGGTGACTAATCATGTCTTGCAATGCGCGATTACCCACCAATGGTGCGCCCAACATCCCCAAAGCGTAGTGGCCGTTTTTTCTCTTTGTGAGCAAACGAATCGCTACCGCAGCATCTAATAAACGACTTAATCCAGACTCGGGTAG
>DBCI01000068.1:9614-12742 GCA_002292975.1 Polynucleobacter sp. UBA962
CGCACACACGCAAGTAATATTTGTGAATATACAAAGCCAGCCATCACATCAAAGAGTGATGCTGCTTGTCTACGAACAATCCACCTAGTGAATGGAAAACGTGCAGCCCATCTCTGAAAGCGAGATGATGCAATTAAAGAATTTCGCCAATCTATAAATGCATCGAGTAGCGAATGAGAGGAAGGGGGTGCGTCTCCAGACACACGCTCAAACGGTTGCATGGTGATGCAATGGTCGATTCGTAGTTGCAAACCATGACTCAGGGATTAATCGCTCAGCCTCTTTTGCAACTAAGCCACGCAACATCTTCTCGCCCTTACAACTTGGGATTGAGTTAATTGCTTTGTATACCAATTCATCAAAATGCTGTACTGCGCCTACCAGGCCGAGATCCCTTGCTGAGCTTGGTCTGTCGTGCGTAATATCTTGTCCTTGGGGTTTGCCCATTAGAGCTTGGTCAGCCAATACATCGCGGATATCGTCGGCAACTTGATAGGCCTCGCCCAACCATTCACCTAGAGGTTTCCAGGTATCGGCATCGGCACCCGCAGCTTGTGCACCAGCAGCAGTTGCTGCTTCAAATAAAGATCCAGTTTTTTCTTTTTGATATTGCTTGAGTTGCACTTTGGATTCGCACTCCCAAGCTTGTCCTGCGACGATTCCATGCGGTGCGCCAACTGATGCTGCAATCGTACGCAACACGGGGGCTAAGCGCAATGGTGAACGCATGCTACAACTCGCTATGTATTGGAATGCCAATACGATTAAGGCATCGCCAGCAAGAACTGCAACACGTTCTCCAAATGCTGCGTGTACGGATGCTTGCCCACGTCTTACCAATGCATTATCAAAACACGGGAGATCATCGTGTACTAAGGAGGCGCAATGCAATAACTCAATAGCGCTTGCCGCCGCAGTGGATAAGGCAGGATCATCATCACCGCATGCAGTGGCAACTGCCAAACATAATTGGGGTCGTATGCGTGCACCGCCTGGAAAAATAGAATGGTGCAAGGCTTTTTGTAAATTTTGCGGGGCTGTCTTAGACTCCGCTATAGCCAGAGCTTGATGCAAGCCTTTCTCAATCCGCTTAAGCATCTCGTGAGTAGGGGAACTTTTTAGGCTCATGGCTTACTTTCTGGTGTGGTTAATGATCTGGTAATACCTAAAATAGATGTAAATATTTTTTTACACTTATTATGATTACGAATATAGACACCCAAGGTTCTTGGGTCAATGCACTTTAACTAGGGAAAACCCTGATGAACTCCATCAATCGCATTCCGTACGACTGGCCAAACCGTCAGATCAGCCGCTCGGTACAAGTGGGCGGGCTTCATTGGCATGTTCAAATCTCTGGCAAAGGCCCGCTTATTTTGTTGTTGCATGGCACCGGATCCTCAACCCACTCATGGGCAGAGCTCACTCCACTCCTAAATCCAGAGGCCCAAATCTTAAATGTCGATTTACCAGGTCACGCCTTCACACAGGGTGCTGCAGTGGAGGATCTAAAACTCGAGGAGATTGCGAGTAATTTAATTGGACTAATCACCGAGCTAAAGCTACCATGGCCGACCATGGTGGTTGGCCATTCTGCGGGTGCGCCGCTCGCGCTGGCATTTGCTGTTCAAGCCAAGGTAAAACCACAAATCATTATTGGTTTTAATCCATCGCTCATCCCGCCGCCACCCAGCTACACCCAATTTTTTGGTCCGATGTTAGGCCCAGTTACTAAATCAGCAACGCTGGCATCTATCTTGGCAAAGCTTGCTCCAATGAGCGGCATGACCGATCGCTTACTCGACTCAACCAATACGAATTTGCCCGAGACCAATCGGAATTACTACCGGCGTTTATTTACCTCTCCCGATCACGTACGAGGCGCAATGAACTTTATGGCTTCGGCCAATATTGATCAGGTCTTAAATGCAAGCGCTAAATTACCTACCAAATTAATTTGGGTCATTGGCGAAAGTGATCAATGGGTTCCTGAAATCGGCTTACAAAAAATTATTCGGCAATACTTCCCCAATTCAGGGGTAATTCATTGGCAAGGCGGGCACATCATGCACGAAGTAGAAACTGCCAAGAGTGCAGATTTAATCTTGAGTGAATTGCGTACTCTAAAAAAATAATCGATCTGCTATTGATGTAAAACTTGGATCACGGCCTGAGATAATTCTTGCGCGCCCGCATGGGGCAGAGGTAAATAGTAGGATCCAATCAGATGAGCAATATGCTGTCCCTCCTCGCGTGCCTGCGGTGAAGTATCGATCCATAAACTACGCACCTTGACTTGCGCTGCCATACGAGCTGATTGCTCGGCATCGATCTGCGCTTGTGCTCTACCTGGAGTCCCATCACGGGCAATATTGGCACGACCATCGGTTAAGAACACCAACGTTGGGGTCATCCCCTTTTTAAGAGATGCTTTAGCCAATTGATACGCCGAGTCAATCGCACGTGCTAAAGGAGTGCCACCTCCTCCAGGCAAACTTGCCAAAGATCGCTTTGCTCTAACCAGTGAACGCGTAGGACTCAGTAACAGTTCAGCTTCACTTCCTCGAAACGCAATCAAAGCTACTTGATCGCGCCGCACATAACACTCTGCTAAGAGAAGCTCAACCGCACCCTTGGCTTCGGCTAAACGGTTCATTGCCGATGACCCTGATGCATCCACTACAAATGTTGTTAAGGTTTGCGTGCGCTCACGATAGCGCTTGATACGGAAATCATCCTTCTGAATCATCACGCAGGTTCGGCCTAGTAGCGCTTGATTACTCGCTTCACGGCGACGCATTCCTTGCCATGGAACTGCGGCACGCAGAGTATCAATCAGACTAACGCTTTGTCCTCCTCGAGGTGAGCCAGGCATTGAGCCCATCGGTCTGCCGCGCTTTGCACTGAGTTGACTTAGGCCCGCCTTACCGGCAGAACTATTTTTCTGTCTAGCCATCGCAATCTGTGCCAAACGTGCCAACAGATCAGCAGGAATACTGGCACGTGCAGCTTCTAATAGTTGATCCTCGAGCACCTCTTCATCGGGAGTTTGCGGGGTATTCGATTCTTCAGCTTGAGCATCATCAGCCTCAGGCGGCGGGGTCTCATCACTGTTCTGCTCGTCATCG
>DBCI01000069.1:0-2162 GCA_002292975.1 Polynucleobacter sp. UBA962
TATTTACCCATGCTATCGCTTTTTTGAGCTGGTTTTGCTGGCAACTCCAGTTGCGGATTACGCGGTGATTTCTTTACCTCTTCTTTAGGTGCTATTGGTGCTGGAGCCCTTAAGTTTGGTGGTATCTCTTGCGCGCCAGGCTTGACATTCTCAGATGCTGGTTTTGGTGGTGGAGGTGGAGGTGGAGCCTTCTTAGCCTCTTCCTTAGGTGGTAGTGGGGCTTTCTTAGCCTCTTCCTTGGGTGGGGGAGGGGCTTTCTTTGGCTCTTCCTTGGGCATAAATTGCGCCGGCGCTCTTAAATTTGGGGGTATCTCTTGCGTGCCAGGTTTGACGTTATCTGGGAGCTTTTCAACTCTTGCTTTTTCATAAGCTGTTTTATCAGCATTATTAATGGGCTTCTTATTCAGAATCGTTATGGAAATCCGGCGATTTAAGGGATCTTTAGGGTCTTGCGCATTTAATGGAATCGTATCGGCAAAACCAATCACCTGAGATACTTTTGACTCATTTAAGCCGCCAGCCACCATTTCACGTCGTGCTGCAAGCGCTCGTTCTGTCGATAACTCCCAATTACTATAACTAGCATTTGCACTGTAGCGAGTATTGTCTGTATGCCCCTCGATACGAATCGTGTTCGGTGAACTTTTTAGAGCGTTACCAATAATACGCAATAGACGTTTTGCAGCGGGTGTGGGATTTGCACTCCCAGAGGCAAAGAGTGGTTTATTTTTCTCATCAACCACCTGAATTCTCAAGCCCTCGGCTGAGATATCCATGAAAATCTGCCCTTTGGCATTCTTTAACTCGGGATCAGAATCAACCTGTTTATTGATATCGTCTCGAACCATTTCATTCTTGGTTCGATCTTTGCGGGCGTTCTCAATTTCAGTTACCGAAGAATCACTAATCCGGCGTTGCTCAGTATCCGCATCAGCTCGACTCTCTTCGCCAACATTTTTTGAGATATTGTCACCGCCACCTTTAATAATCCGAGTGGCATCCCCCGAACCTTGGCCGCCCGATAATGAGACTCGTAATGGATTCTGAAAATAGGAAGAAATACCTGCGAGGTCGCCTGCCGTAGTGGAGCCTAAAACCCACATGAGCAAGAAGAAAGCCATCATCGCTGTCACGAAGTCAGCATATGCAATCTTCCAAGCGCCTCCGTGATGTCCATGACCGCCTTTTTTAACGCGCTTGATAACAATTGGCGGCGCGTCATTTTTGGCCATGACTATTTCCCTTTAACTGCTTTGGTACCCTCATCCAACTCTGCAAACGTTGGGCGTTGATAGGTGAACAATACCTTGCGTCCAAATTCAACAGCTGCTGCAGGTGGGAAATTATTCAAGCTAGCGATCAAAATGGCTTTTACAGCCATGTAAGAACGTGTATCGGCTTCGAGATTTTGCTCCAGTACTTTAGCTACTGGAGATACGAAGGCGTAAGCTAGCAAAATACCAAGGAAGGTACCCACCAAAGCTGCGCCAATCAGTTTTCCGAGTTCAGCGGGAGGAAGTCCAATAGATCCCATGGTATGAACCACGCCCATCACCGCTGCCACAATTCCGAACGCTGGTAAGCCGTCACCCACGTTTGTCACTGAAGCCACTGGAATGTGACCTTCTTGATGATGAACGTCTAACTCCTGCTCCATCAAGCTCTCAATTTGGATCACATCCAAAGAGCCGCCGAGCATCATTCTTAAGTAATCGGTAATGAAATCGACCAGATGATGGTCTTTAGTGACTGAGGGATATTTCTCAAACAGAGGGCTAGCCTCTGGTTCTTCAATATCACCCTCTAGCGACATCAAGCCATCACGCTTAATCTTTTGTAAAATCTCAAACATTAAGCACAGTAAATCTAAGTGCATTTGCTTCACTGATGATTTAGTTTTAAAGGCACTACCGAGTGCAGCGAAGGTCTTTTTCAGATTAATCATGCTGTTTGAGGCAATCATGGTCCCAACAGCAGCGCCTACGATGGTCAATACCTCGGTAGGCTGCCATAACACCATGATGTTTCCACCGTGGAGGGCATAACCCCCCAAGGCGCAACTCATCGCAATGATCCAACCAATCGGAATATTCATACGCTTATTTCACTTAAAACTACAGTTTTGAAAACAAAGAGCTCTGTTGCAAACGTGCAAACATTGC
>DBCI01000069.1:2319-2897 GCA_002292975.1 Polynucleobacter sp. UBA962
GCCGCTATACCGCCACTTCTTTGTTGTGCTGTAGTGATTCTATCAAATATGTCATCTAAACCTGATTCCACTGTGCTGGCGGTGTTTGTGAGGGCCGAATCTGTTGAGCGCTCATCTAAATAGGTCACGAAAGCATCGATTTTTTCATATAAATCCGAACTGGTTTCATCAACCCCGCCATCTGTAAATGTGGATTCAATATTAGTAACTTCGCTAGAAATTGTTACTAATGCATTTCCGGAACTTGATTTTCCTGATCCTGAAGTTCCAGCAGTCAGGGTAAGAATTCCATTGCTAGAGCTAGAAACGCCCTCCCAATTCGTAATTGAGTGATCCGAACCTGTATTCGTGAAGTCTCCAGATGTTCCAGCGGTACCTGAATTTAAGTATTCCACAAATTGACTCGCTAGAGAGGTTCCGATTGTTTCCGCCGTTGCAGTAAAGGTTACAGTACCAACTTTAATGGTGTCACCAATTGATAATGTAATGTTTGATAAATCATAAATATCAGTTGCGTTTTCATTTAAATAGTTCCCACTTAAGTCAGAGAACTGAACTCCCGAGTCTACTGTGACATT
>DBCI01000069.1:2961-6888 GCA_002292975.1 Polynucleobacter sp. UBA962
ACCATTTGTGATTTGATGGTATCTCGTATCTGTTCTGCCTGAATCTTCAATGCTGAAAAATTAGAACTATTTAAGGCCCCGTTCTGTGACTGAACAAAAGCCTGCTTGAGTACGATTAACTCATCTATGATGGTACCCATTTGGGATTGCGCAATGGCATGAGAGCTTGCAACAAAATTTTGGTTGCTTTTGTACATATCTAAACGAGCAACATCAAACTCTAATCGCACACCGCGTGATACGGCATATGGATTATCAGAGGCTTTGCTGTAATTTTTACCTGTACTAATCTTTTTTTGCCAAGCCATTGCATCTATAAGACTGTTATCCATCGACTGTACGCCGGCTTCTAAGATTTGATTGGATGAAACTCGCATAATTGATCCGTTTCTAGTTCATGATCGCTAAGAGCGTATTGAACATTTGATTTCCAGTCTGTAGTATTTTGGTGGAAGCGCTATATAGTTGCTGATACTTCAATAGGTTTGCAGCCTCTTCATCCAAATTCACACCAGATAGCTGATCGCGTTGATCTTTTAAATTTGCCAAAACAGTATCGTTTGCTTTTTGAGTGTTTTTCCAAGTGGCTACCTGGACACCAACATCAGTGACCAAATCTGCCACGATATTTCCTAAGTAGCTACTTTTTAACTGTGCAGAATTAGCTTCGTTAGAGCCAATCTTAGGGTCAAGTGTATTGCCACTATTGTAGTAAGCGAGCGGATCTGTTGGAGCAATGGATACAAAGTTTTCAGCAATAAGTCTATTGGCAATATAGACTGAATTTCCTGAGAATCCCTCACGCCATGTACTAATCGTAGGAACATCGCTCCCTGCGGATCCACTGACAGTTAGGTTTGTGATATTTTGGCTGGATGTCGTACTTGTGAATGAAACTAAACCATTTGAGGGGCTTCCTGAAGTCCAGCTACTAACCGTACCACTTGAAAAAGTTCCTCCAGAACTTACCCCTAAGTTTTTACTTGTATTTATTTCCGTCGATGTATCACCACTCGATAGACTTGAAAACGCACTAGCTACTTGTGCCGCTGTTGCTCCTGAACTTCCTGCTGTAAATGTTAATCCAGCAATCGTAACCGTCTGACCAGACGTCATTGCCTTAAATGTAACTGTAGCTGTTTCGTTCAATGCTGTTGAGCCTAAGCTGTTGTATAAGTTTTTAACATCTACCTCAGAGTCAATATCAAACGATGGTATTGATACTGGTAAGTCACTATCCGTGAAACTTGAATATGTATTTGATCCAACCTTAAATCCGAAAATAGCTATCGGATCACTTAAGTCATCATTATCAACAATGGTTTCATTGGCTACTTTTACTAAAGCAATTGCCGCGGTATTTAACCGTTGTTCTAACTTCGGTATAAAGTCATTCTTAAGGGTTAAGAGCGCCCCTGCTTGCCCTCCATCTACAGATTGAATAGTCTGTGTAGATGTAATGGTGCCATTCGATTGTTTGAAACTGACCGATAAGCTAATATCATCGCCATTGACGGAAACTGCATTTGCTAAACCCCGCTCAACTAATGGTAAACCGTTTACTAATTGCGTTGCAGTCCCATCGCTATTAATTAATGATTGCCCGCCGATTAACTTTTGTAGATTTGTTAACAGTCGGTCGCGCTCATCTAAAAGATCAGCTGACGGCGCGCTGTTTCCTGGGCTGTTTGCTTCAATGATTTGTTGATTTACTGCTGCTAAGGCAGGTAAATATGTATTAATCTGGCGTACGGTGTCATTAAGTCCCGTACTACTATCACTCTTGAGTTGACTAACTAGGGTAGTAATTCCTGTCATGCGTTGAGCAACTACATTTGCCGATCCAGTAATTGCTGATGCCAATGCTTTATTACTGGGATCGGCAGCATATTTTCCCATCGTATTAAAGAAATCAGTGATGGCCGAACTTAAGCCCGCAGATTTATCAGCAATGACACTATCGATTGTTGAGACATATTGCGTCAATGTTTGTGAATTCGAAGATTTTGCTTGCTGATTAAGTAACTGCGCACCAACCAGCGAGGAATACTCCCGGGTAAATCCTTCGACTGCAAAACTACTGCCATTTAGCATTAATGAATTCGGCGCAAGCGCATTCATCACGGTGCTAGCACTACGCCGTGAAAATCCCTCTACTGCGGTACCGGCCACGTTTTGCGACGTTACTAAGATTCCCGCTTGGGCAATCCTAAGGGCCGCACTAGCCGATTCGTTAATGGAATAAATGCCCATGTATTCTTTCTAAGCTCTTAATTCTTAAGGGGAAGTGGATTGGGCCGCATATATTTATTTAGCGTAGGCGAAGCCACTTCATCTTTACTGTTTACGGCTTTTTTCTCACTATTGATTAATTGCTTGATATTTGACTGTTCTAGCAATTGCTCTGCCATTTTTTCCCCAAATCCAATTTTTTTGGTCTTTGACAAGAGATCTGCCAATTGGTCATCCATCATTTGTAGATAAGCCATTGACATACTGCTTTTGGTCTCAGTTCCGCTGATATTGCTGTTACGGGCAACACTGAGCATTTGGCGTAATAGCGTTCTTTCAAAGCCTTGCGCTGCCTCCCGAATCTTCTTTTCAGATTTCGTGATGTCTTCGGGTTTCTTGGCTGTTTCAGACTTATTGATTAATCGTGCCGTTGACGAGTCAACCGTTGTCATCATGAGCGCTGGAATCATTAGATCACCTCCAACTCAGCTCGTAGGGCACCTGCTGCTCTAAGAGCTTGCAAAATAGAAAGTAGATCTTGCGGTGTTGCTCCCAGCATATTGAGCGCTTTCACGACCTGATCTAAGTTAGCCCCACTACCAACGCTTATCAGACTGTTTTCCTTACCATTATCTGTAATTGTTGCGGTATCTTGTGTAGTGACTGCAGTTTGACCACGACTAAATGGTAAAGGCTGACTTGTTGTTGGTGTTTGCTCAATTTTGACTGTCAAGCTTCCGTGCGCAACGGCTGATGGTGAAAGCTGTACTGCTTGGTTCATCACCACAGATCCTGTTCTAGAGTTCAGGATTACCTTAGCCGGTCCACTGACTGGCGGTACATCCAAATCCTGCAAGGCAGCCATAAAAGCTGTTCGTCGAAGAGGGTCTGTTGGTACTCGAACGTTTAATGCTCGAGCGTCTATCGGGATAGCAGTTCCTAATCCAAAACGTCTACCAATAGCTTCTGCTGTTCGTTGCATCAATCCAAAATCAGCACGGCGTAGGTCTAACTGTACAAATTCGTCTACCAATAATGCGGGTACTGCACGTTCAATAATTGCACCGGATGGTATCCGGCCTGCTGATAAATGATTGACAGAAGTTTGTGCACCCCCAGCTGCCGCTCGAGCACCACCAATAATTAAGTTGCCCTGAGCTTGAGCATAGACCTGACCGTCTGCCGCTTTTAATGGGGTCATTACCAAGGTGCCACCCTTTAAGCTGGTGGCATTACCCAACGATGAGACCGTTATATCAATTTGTTGACCAGGTTTAGCGAGCGCTGGAAACTCTGCTGTAACCATTACTGCGGCTGTATTGCGCAACTGCGCCTGGGTACCAGTCGATGGCAAAGTAACGCCCAACACTCCAATCATCTGCAATACGCTTTGTAAAGTAAACGGGGTTTGCGTGGTTTGGTCACCAGTGCCATCCAATCCAACCACCAAGCCATATCCAACCAACTGATTTGGACGCTGTCCTGCAACATCAGTAAAGTCTTTTATCCGATCCGCAAAGACAGTATTAGAAAATATACTGATGCTTAGCATCAGAATGAGTTGACGAATGGTTTTAGATTTGAATGGCATATTGATTAGAATGGCGCCATCTTCAGTATGAGTCTGGTAAACCAACCCGTTCCTTGGGTGTCATCGGTTGCACCACGACCACGGTATTCAATTCTGGCATCGGC
>DBCI01000069.1:6923-8130 GCA_002292975.1 Polynucleobacter sp. UBA962
CGGTTAAAGACCAAATTATTTGGGTTCACAATTCCACCAAAGCGAATGATTTCTTCTTCATTACTAATTGCTACCTGCTTCTCACCTGCCACGACTAAATTACCATTCGACAAGATCTCAATCACAGTTACCGTAATGGTTCCAGCAAAGGTATTATTTGCAGCACTTCCGCCTGCACCCTCATTTTTTATTTCCCCCGAGCCGCTGAAGTTTCCAAACTCCTTAATACCATCGTATAAATTATTTGGTCGACCTGCTGTACCGGGCGTAAATGAACTTGTTACAGATCCCTTTCGCTCCGCTGACATCGATGAGTTCTTGGCAGCACTGGTGGTTTCATTCAAGATAACAGTCAGTGTATCTCCCACATTTCTGGCACGGCGATCTTCAAATAAAGGGCGGTGGCTCACCATCGATACCTGGGGTCCGCCAGAATTTGCAGGGTATAAACTTCCCATATTGGCTGATGTTTCTTGAATGGGTTTTGGTCGTGCAGTCGTTGGCGTTTGTAATAATGACGGCCGATCTGCACTTGCACAAGCACCCAATAAGCCAGCACACATGCTCACTAATGTAAGGTACGTAATTGCTCGTTTATAAGTAGTCATAGTTATTGCCCCAGATTACTAACGCGTTGCAAGATTTGATCGGAGGCGGTTACAGCCCTAGTATTAATCTCATAGGCACGTTGTGCTGCAATTAGATTAACTAACTCTTCTGCAACGTTTACGTTCGATTGCTCAACGTAATATTGCTGAGTCGTTCCCATACCATTCGTGCCAGCAATTTGATTTTGTGCTGTTCCTGAAGCTGGTGAAGGGATAAAGTTGTTTCCACCGATAGCAACTAATCCTGCGGGGTTAGCAAAATTAGCCATAGTGAACTGTCCCGCTTGAGTCAAAGTACTTGACCCTTGTGTTGAGTATTGAACTAATCCGGCTGAGCTGATTGTGATTCCGGTTGCTGTAGATGGTATTACACCAGCGCCTGAAACTGCATTTCCTGCTTGGGTCACGATTTGCCCGGTTGCACTCAGGCTAAATTGTCCTTGGCGTGTATAGGCCAAAGTACCATCTGCTAGCTGAATCTGAAAGAATCCATTGCCGTTGATCGCTACGTCTAACTGATTTCCTGTTTGTAGCATCGATCCTTGGATCATGATGCGCTCGGTTGACGTTACCGCAGATCCTGCACCAATTTGTAATCC
>DBCI01000056.1:0-173 GCA_002292975.1 Polynucleobacter sp. UBA962
CCAAAAAACCTTTGTTTGCCATACCCAGGCAAAAGAGTTGTGGTCCTCCATCAGCCAAATGCTCATTGAACATGATCTTGAACTTACGGTGATTGATTTTCCGAAAACCGAACGTAAGCGTCATTTTGTGGCAAAAGACTTTCGGACTCGTTCACTTGCATTTTGGCGCAAAG
>DBCI01000056.1:203-19735 GCA_002292975.1 Polynucleobacter sp. UBA962
CCTTCTTGGGAAGAACTTCTGGCATGAGTATTTTTAGCCAAAGGCCATATTCGTCAGAAATCGCTCAGATCCTAGAGTCAGGCGAACTGCATCCTCTACTAGCAAGACTGTATGCTGCACGAGGTGTTAATAGCGTGGATGAACTTCAATTGGATTTCAGCCATCTCTTGCCACCCAACACCCTCTTACATTGCGAGAATGCCGCCAAGATCTTGGCGGATGCGATTCGTGATCAACGGCAGCTTCTCATCGTCGCTGATTATGATTGCGATGGGGCGACTGCTTGTGCTGTTGGTATTCGTGGTTTGAAGATGCTTGGTGCATCATCCAAGCAAATTAATTTTTTAGTACCCAACCGCTTTACGATGGGATACGGCTTAACGCCTGAAGTTATCGATTTAGCAAAAGTGCTGAGCCCAAAACCCTCTTTGTTGATTACCGTCGATAACGGAATTGCCAGCCATGCAGGCATTGACTATGCCAAAGAGCATGGGATGGATGTTCTAGTGACTGATCATCATTTACCAAGCGAGCAATTACCCAATGCCCTAGCCATTGTGAACCCCAATCAACCCCAATGTGGTTTTCAGAGTAAAGCGCTTGCCGGTGTTGGGGTGATGTTCTATGTCTTAATTGCGCTTCGTGCAGAACTGCGTCAACGCGGTATTTTTACGAGTGAGACCCAACCCAAGCTCGAACAATTATTAGGTCTCGTTGCACTTGGTACCGTTGCCGATGTTGCACAACTCGATCGCAATAATCGGATCTTAGTGTCACAAGGTTTAAAGAGAATCCGTCAAGGAATTGCGCCACCTGGACTTCTCGCATTATTTGAGGTTGCCGGTCGCAATCCAGAAATAGCCAACCCGTTTGATCTAGGCTTTGCGATTGGTCCAAGACTCAATGCTGCAGGGCGTCTTGCCGATATGAGTCTTGGCATCAAGTTACTCCTGTGCGATGACTCTAAGTCAGCCCTTGAGATTTCACAAGAGTTAGACCGCATTAATCGTGAGCGCCGAGTAATTGAGTCCGGTATGCAAGAGTCCGCCCTAGCGCATCTCACCGATCGTGATTCAGACGATCGACCTGCACTCTGTTTATGGAATGCCAACTGGCATCAAGGGGTGGTTGGAATTGTGGCGTCTCGTTTAAAAGAACGGTTTAATCGTCCTGCAATTATTTTTGCACCCGCGGAGGGGTCTAATGGAGAAGCTCTTTTGCGCGGATCAGGGCGCTCGATTGCTGGATTTCATTTACGCGATGCACTCGATCTCGTCTCAAAACGCAAGCCCTCTCTCATTCAAAAGTTTGGGGGGCATGCCATGGCAGCAGGACTCACGATTCGTCAGACTGATTTTGAGGTTTTTGAAGAATCGTTTTTACAGGTCAGCAGTGAACTCTTAACGGAAGACCTGCTAAAACGACGTTGCATCCATGATGGGGAACTAAGGCCTGAAGACTTTAATGTCAAAACAAGTGACATCCTCATGAACGAAATCTGGGGTCATGGCTTTCCCGAGCCTCTTTTTTATGGAGAGTTTGATGTGCTGCAACAATCTCTCATGAAAGATAAGCATCTGCGCCTACAACTCAAACCAAGGGTATCTGATGAGACTGCTTCGCATCCCACCCCTTTAGTGCAAGGCGTCTGGTTTAATCGGACCCAAGAACTCCCACAACAAGCCCGCTTGGCCTATCGTTTGGTGAGCGATCGATTCCGTGCAGAGGCTCGCGTGCAATTAATGATCGAGGCATTGGACGATCAATCCTAGCAAGCGCTTACCCGTATAATTTGAGTATGGAAGCCGAACAACTCAATCACATTACCAATTCTTTAAAAGATCTCCTCTCCCGCGAGCAAGCACTACGGGGGTATCTTTGACTTCGATGCGAAGTCAAATCGTCTTGTCGAAGTTAATCAAATCCTGGAAGATCCCAAAATTTGGGATGATCCTAAGCAAGCCCAAGCACTGGGTAAAGAGAAAAAGCTTTTAGAAGGCGTTGTACACATCCTTACCGAACTCAATCAAAACATCACAAGCAGTATGGAGCTGATGGAATTGGCCAAGGCCGAGAACGATCAAGACATCTTATTGTCCCTGCAAACTGATTCTGAGTCTTATGAAAAGGTCATTGCGGACTTGGAATTTCGGCGTATGTTTCATAATGAAATGGATCCCTGTAATTGTTTTATTGATATCCAAGCAGGGGCGGGTGGCACCGAGGCTTGCGATTGGGCCAGCATGCTCTATCGGCAATACCTCAAATACTGTGAGCGCAAGGGTTATAAGACTGAAATCTTAGAAGAGTCGGATGGGGACGTCGCTGGTATTAAAAGTGCCACCATTAAGGTAGATGGTGAATATGCCTATGGGCACCTGCGCTCTGAAACCGGTGTCCACCGCCTGGTACGCAAATCCCCCTTTGATTCCTCAGGTGGACGGCATACCTCTTTTGCCAGTATTTACGTATACCCTGAAATTGATGACTCGATTGAAATTGAAGTAAATCCGGCTGATATTCGCACCGATACCTACCGCGCCTCAGGAGCGGGGGGTCAGCATATTAATAAAACAGATTCAGCGGTGCGTCTTACACATATTCCTACGGGGATTGTGGTGCAGTGTCAAAATGACCGCAGTCAACACCGTAATCGTGCTGAAGCCATGAGTATGCTTAAATCCCGTTTATATGAACACGAGATGCGTAAACGTCGTGCTGAGCAAGATAAGTTAGAGGCTAGCAAAACCGATGTCGGTTGGGGCCATCAAATTCGGTCCTATGTTTTAGATCAAAGTCGTATTAAAGATTTAAGAACCAATGTTGAAATATCCAACACCCAAAAAGTTTTAGATGGCGATCTCGATGCCTTTATCGCAGCCAGTCTAAAACAAGGTGTGTAATCCCCAGAGAGCCATCCTTATGAATACCACTCCACCCACTGTCGATGAGCAACAACCAGCGCCTGATGAAAACCACATCATTGCTGAGCGTCGTGAGAAATTAGCTAAACTGCGCCAAACTGGTGTGCCCTTCCCCAATGACTTTATTCCGACTCATTTAGCAGTCGATTTACATGATCATTACGATGGCTTCAATAAAGAGGAGTTAGCGAGCAAGAAGATTGGCGTTAAGGTCGCCGGTCGAATGGTATTAAAACGGGTGATGGGTAAAGCCAGTTTTGCCACGATTCAAGATCGTAGCGGTCAGATTCAGTTCTATATCAGCGATGATATTACCGGGGTCGACGTTCATGCAGCTTTTAAGCATTGGGATCTTGGCGACATCATTGCTGCTGAAGGCCATCTCTTTAAGACCAATAAAGGCGAGCTCTCAGTCGAGTGCTCAACACTGCGCCTCTTAAGTAAATCCTTACGACCGCTGCCAGATAAATTTCATGGTCTTGCCGATCAGGAACTTAAATACCGGCAACGCTATGTCGATTTAATTGTGAATCCACAAAGTCGTAATACGTTCTTGGCACGCAGCAAAGCCATTGCCTCGCTGCGTCGACATATGATCGAAGCGCAGTTCATGGAAGTTGAAACGCCTATGTTGCACCCCATTCCTGGCGGAGCAGCAGCTAAGCCATTCATTACCCACCACAATGCGCTCGATATGCAAATGTATATGCGGATTGCTCCAGAGCTTTATCTAAAGCGCCTAGTGGTTGGTGGCTTTGAGCGTGTCTTTGAAATTAATCGCAACTTCAGAAATGAGGGGCTTAGTCCGCGTCACAATCCAGAGTTCACCATGATGGAGTTCTATGCAGCCTATACCAACTATCACTGGCTGATGGACTTTACTGAAAATTTAATCCGCAGCGCCGCCATCGATGCGCAAGGGACAGCAACACTCACTCACCAAGGACGAGACCTTGATTTAGCCAAACCCTTTGATCGTCTCACCATTACCGAAGTAATCCTCAAATACGCCCCACTCTCGCAAAAGACCTATGCTGCGTCCCAATTAGATGACCTTGACTTTATTCGTGCCGAGCTAAAAAAGGGCGGAGAAAATATCAACACCCCAGCACTCAAAAATGCGGGGCTAGGCGCTCTGCAATTGGCTTTATTTGAGCTCGTTGCCGAAGAGCATCTTTGGGATCCTACTTATATTATTGATTATCCGATTGAAGTTAGTCCTCTAGCGCGTGAATCGGATACGCGCAAGGGCATTACCGAGCGCTTTGAGCTCTTCATCACGGGTCGAGAAATCGCCAACGGCTTCTCAGAGCTCAATGATGCAGAAGATCAGGCCGAACGGTTTCGTAAGCAAGTCGCACAAAAAGAGGCAGGCGATGAAGAGGCAATGTACTTTGACCATGATTTCATCCGCGCTTTAGAGTACGGCATGCCGCCAACTGGGGGTTGCGGGATTGGTATTGACCGCCTGGTGATGCTACTAACTGATATGCCTAATATTCGGGATGTCATTTTGTTCCCACACCTACGTCGCGAGGAAGAATAAACGTCTAGCGATTACGTACGCGTTCGCTTTTTGTGACCCGCTCATAAAATGCATTCGGCTTAGTTTCCACCCAACGGATGAATTTTTGCATAGCAGGATCCTGCAAAATGGCTTCAGCAGTATTGAACTTAGCTGCTAATTGAGTATCTGTAAATAGAGCATGAATCTGTCGATGACAAATTTTGTGCAAATATTCAGTGGCTCTACCGCCCTTTGATTTTGGAATCAAATGATGGGCTTCTTGTTGCTCTGGCGGTATCTCACGCAGACAAATTGGGCAAATCACAATCTCAACTGCATTCAATTCTTCACTAGCTTGCAGCTCAAGCAATTGCTTTTGACGTATCCGACCGACCATGGCGCTAAGTTAGATTTAGTGAGTTAGTGATTTTCTTTGGCATGATTGATCGAATACTTTGGAATTTCAATCACAAGATCAATATTTGCCACAATAGCCTGACATGAAAGCCGCGATTGGGGACATAAGCCCCAAGCTCGATCAAGCATGTCTTCCTCGTTCTCGTCTGGCTCATTTAAACTATTTCCCCCTTCTCGTACAATCACATGACAGGTTGTACAGGCACACACCATATCGCAGGCATGCTCAATCTCAATATCATTCGCTAGCAAGGTTTCACAAATACTGGTTCCAGGATCAGCATCAATGACGGCTCCATCAGGACAATACTCAGCATGGGGTAAAACAACAATTTGGGTCATGGGTCAGTCTCGATAATTAGATCTCAGCAACATTTTTACCTGTTAATGCTTTTTGGATACTGGCATTCATTCGCTTTTCAGCAAAGTGATCCGTGGTCTTCGCTGCTTTCTCAACCGCTTTACGCACAATTGAGCTATCTTGCTCTGTTTGCACGAGATTATGCAGTTGAGCCATCTCTTTTCGAATCAAGGCACGCTCAATATCAGTTAATAGATATCCATCGTGCTCTAAAGCAGCTCCGACCGCTTCGATCAAGCGCTCTGCCTCCACTTGCTCTTCACGCAAAGAGCGGGCTTGCATATCCTCTTTGGCAGAGGCAAAGCCGTCTTGCAACATTCGGGTTATGTCTGAGTCACTTAAACCATATGAAGGCTTAATCTCAATCGAGGTTTGTACGCCAGAGCTTTCTTCGATGGCATGCACCGATAAAAGTCCGTCCGCATCAACCTGAAAGGTCACTCGAATACGAGCTGCGCCAGCCACCATCGGTGGTATACCTTTTAGTTCAAACCGAGCTAATGATCGACATGCATCCACTAGCTCGCGTTCACCCTGGACAACATGAAGTGATAAACCAGTCTGACCATCTTTAAAGGTCGTGAACTCTTGTGCCTGGGCCACTGGAATCGGGGTGTTGCGTGGAATAATTTTTTCAACCAGGCCACCCATGGTCTCAAGCCCTAAAGATAGCGGAATCACATCGAGCAATAGCCATTCATTATTTTTACTTTGATTACCGGCTAATAAATCAGCCTGCATCGCAGCGCCCAAAGCAACCACTTGGTCGGGGTCTAAATTATTTAAGGGTTGTTTTGCAAAGAGTTCAGCAACGGCTGCTTGAACATGGGGCATACGCGTAGCGCCCCCAACCATGACCACACCCTTTACATCGTGGGTCTGCAGATGGGCATCACGCAATGCTTTGCGTACTGAGGTCATGGTCTTACTAACTAAGCTCTGGGTGATCTCAAAAAATTGGGTTTGACTTACTTCTATTTGAACAACAGTCCCCGTAGTCAGGGTGAGATGCACACTTGCAAAGGGAGCAAGGCTTAATTGTTCTTTGGTTTGTTTGGCTGCTAGTAATAATGCACGTTGGTCTTGGGGTGCAAGAGGCGAGAGCTTTACTTGTTCAAGCACCCAAGAGTAAAGGCATTGATCAAAATCATCGCCACCCAGAGCAGAATCACCGCCAGTGGATAAAACCTCAAAAACTCCCTTACTCATTCGTAAAATAGAGATATCAAAGGTACCGCCACCCAAATCATAAACAGCATAGATTCCTTCGGAGGCATTATCTAAACCATAGGCAATCGCTGCCGCAGTAGGTTCATTTAATAGTCGTAAGACCTTGAGGCCTGCAAGTTGAGCAGCATCTTTGGTTGCTTGGCGCTGGGCATCATCAAAGTATGCGGGGACCGTTATCACCGCCCCCACAATCTCATCTTGGACAGAGTCTTCAGCGAGCTGGCGTAAGCGAGCCAAGATCTCTGCACTAACCTCTACTGGAGTTTTATCGCCGGCAACAGTGCGCAACTTCACCATGCCTGGTTCGTCGATAAACTCATACGGGGAGCTCTCCATATGCGATACATCGCTAAGACCTCGTCCCATAAAACGCTTAACAGACACAATCGTATTTTTAGGATCATCGATCACATGCTCTAGAGCCTCGTAACCGCCCTGAGTTCGTCCGCCCGGCAAATATCGAATCACGGATGGAAACAGCTCCTTACCATTGATATCAGCTAAAACTGTCGGTAGCGCATCTTTAACAATAGCAACAAGGGAGTTCGTAGTACCCAGATCAATACCAATGGAAATTTTGCGCTCGTGGGGAGCAAGGGCCATTCCAGGTTCAGCAATTTGTAGTAAAGCCATATTATTTTTCTAGATGCATTTAGGCCAGCTCTGCAATCGCATCGTCTAGCTCGGTAGCAAATTTATCAATAAAGAGAAGACCGCGAACGGTCTCGATTGCCTTTTGATAATGTCCCTTCTCGCACTCTTCTTCTAAAAGAATGACTGCATTTTGGTGGGCTTGACCCACTTCTTCCGCCAAAGTCTCGAGGGTGCTTAAATCCTCTGCAGACTCATCGAGGGTCTCACGCCATTCCATTTGCTTCATTAGAAATTGAACAGGCATGGCCGTATTGGTTTCTAAATGAGCCTCTACGCCATTTAATTGGCAAAGATATAAGCCTCTTTGGATAGGATCTTTTAAGGTGCGATAGGCAGTATTGGCATAGGTTGCTAACTGCATAGCTACCCGTTGTTCTGCCTCTGTGCCATTCGTATGGCGATCAGGATGAACTTCTTTTTGAATGGCTAGATAGGCTTGATCTAAAACCGACGTATCAAGTTTGAAACGGGGTAATAGTCCAAAAAATGTGAAGTAGTTGTCAGACGCGGAAAGATTCGCCACAACCACACTCATCTTTCACATTCGGGTTCTGAAACTTAAACCCTTCATTTAACCCTTCGCGCACAAAATCCAGCTCGGTCCCATCAATATAAGCGAGGCTCTTCGGATCAACAAAAATCTTAATGCCATGAGACTCAAATACCTGATCCTCCGCAACAGCCTCATCCACATACTCTAATTGATAGGCAAGGCCAGAACACCCAGTTGTGCGAACGCCTAAGCGCAAGCCACAACCCTTGCCGCGTTTTTGCAAACTGCGATTGACATGGGTTGCTGCTTTTTCGGTCAGGGTGATCGACATAACAATACTTTCTTATTTAGCGAGGTGCTTTTCTTGATAATCTTTAACGGCGGCCTTAATGGCATCCTCAGCCAATATGGAGCAATGTATCTTCACAGGAGGAAGAGAGAGTTCTTGGGCAATTTGGGAGTTCTTAATCTCAAGCGCCTGATCCAAGGTTTTACCCTTTACCCACTCGGTCACTAAGGAAGATGAGGCAATTGCGGATCCGCAGCCATAGGTTTTGAACTTAGCATCTTCAATCACTCCCTGATCATTGACCCGAATTTGTAACTTCATGACGTCACCGCATGCGGGGGCGCCTACCATTCCAGTGCCAATCTGCTCATCGCCTTTGGCAAATGAACCCACATTACGGGGGTTCTCATAATGATCAATTACTTTATCGCTATATGCCATATCAATTCCTTTTTAAACTTAATTCTTCAATGATTAGTGAGCTGCCCACTGAATCGTACTTAGATCAATCCCATCTTTATACATTTCCCAAAGAGGAGAAAGCTCTCGTAATTTGGCAATTTTCTCTTTTACTAAGTTAATCGTGAAGTCCACCTCTTCCTCGGTTGTAAAACGGCCGATCGTAAAACGGATGGAGCTATGCGCTAGTTCATCATTTCGCCCTAGAGCACGCAATACATAGGAGGGCTCTAAAGATGCAGAGGTGCACGCTGAACCCGAAGAAATTGCAATGTCTTTCAAGGCCATCAACATAGATTCGCCTTCAACGTAATTAAAGCTGATATTGAGGTTGTGGGCGACGCGCTGATCCATGTCGCCATTGACATAAACCTCTTCAATATCTTTTAGGCCAGCCAACAAACGATCGCGTAATGTGCGAATGCGTGCACGCTCTTCGGCCATTTCTATCCGAGCTATCCGAAATGCCTCGCCCATACCCACAATTTGGTGAACCGGTAGAGTGCCTGAACGCATGCCACGTTCATGCCCGCCGCCATGGATTTGCGCTTCGATGCGTACGCGCGGTTTGCGGCGTACATATAGAGCACCAATTCCCTTGGGTCCATACGTTTTATGTGCTGAGAAGCTCATCAAATCAACTTTTTGCTTCTCAAGATCAATCTCTACTTTGCCAGTTGCTTGGGCAGAGTCGACGTGAAAGATGATTCCGCGTGAGCGGCAAAGCTCACCAATTTTGGGAATATCCTGAATCACACCAATTTCATTATTTACAAATATTACCGATACCAAAATGGTGTCTGGACGAATAGCCGCTTCAAGCTGTGCAAAGTCAATCAGACCGTTATCCATTACATCCAGATACGTGACGTCATAGCCCTCACGCTCCAGTTCACGGCAGGTATCAAGCGTTGCTTTGTGCTCAGTCTTCACCGTAATAATGTGCTTACCCTTTTCTTTATAGAAATGAGCAGCGCCTTTGATCGCGAGATTAATGCTCTCAGTTGCACCGCTGGTCCAGACGATTTCACGGGGATCAGCATTGACTAGTTTGGCAACTTCCACGCGTGCTTCTTCAACAGCCTCTTCAGCAGCCCAGCCAAACGCATGACTGCGCGAGGCTGGATTACCAAATTGTTCCCTCAAATAGGGAAGCATCTTATCGACCACACGCTGATCAATCGGCGTGGTTGCCGAATAATCCATGTAGACCGGAAAATGTTTCGGGCTATAGAGCGAAACGGGTTGAAGGGGAGCTTTTTGTGGAGCGTTCATGCTTAGCCTTGTCTGGCAAGATTAAATACAGAGTTAATAAGAGGCCGCTTAGGAACTTCATCCTTTTTAGTTGCGGCAACGGTGGCTGGCTTTTTGGTTTTAATCGAATCAACACGCACTTTCTTTTCGCGAAGATCCTGAATCACCACACCACGGCCCTCTTGCTGCTTAGCTAAATCGCGCAAACTGACTGAATCAAGATACTCAACCATCTTGGCGTTTAAGTTGGTCCATAAGTCATGGGTCATGCAACGGCTGTGAGCATCTTCTTCGCTATGACAATTGCCCTTACCGCCGCACTGGGTCGCATCTAGGGGTTCATCTACCGCCACAATGATGTCAGCAACACTGATTTCTTCAGCCTTGCGCGCGAGGGTGTATCCGCCGCCAGGGCCGCGTGTACTCTCAACAATATTAAAGCGGCGTAACTTGCCAAAGAGTTGCTCTAAATAGGAAAGCGAGATCTTTTGGCGCTGGCTAATACCGGCAAGCGTTACGGGGCCATGCGTTTCACGCAGAGCCAAATCAATCATCGCGGTTACTGCAAATCGACCTTTAGTAGTAAGTCTCATAGATCACCTTTGTTGTGGGTTGTTATGGACAGCAACTGTCAGAAGGGTAATACCTGACAATTCTGGTCAAGTATAGCAGATTCCCGAGTATTTTGATCGGGAATAAACCATAGGGTTAATAAGGGGAAAAGAATCTGTGAAGCCGAAACAAACACAAGCCTAGCGGGCTCTAGAGAGAATCTTTGGCTAAAGCACCAAAAGCGAGTTCCTTGATTTTAGCAATCTGATCACGGGTAGCCGCCGCCCTCTCAAACTCGAGGTTTTTGGCCTCCGCCATCATTTGTTTCTCTAGTCGACCAATTTCTTTTGCAAGCTCTTTTTCGCTCATGCTCTCGTAATGGGCCCGATTCTGGGCAACTTGTAGCTCACTTCGCTTCTCTTGAACATCGTAAACACCATCAATAATGTCTTTAATCCGCTTGGTTACCCCTTTGGGCTCAATGCCATGCTCGAGATTAAAGGCAATTTGCTTCGTTCTTCGTCGATCGGTCTCACCCATCGCACGCTGCATGGAATTTGTCATACGATCCGCATACAAAATCGCCTTACCGTTCACATTGCGTGCAGCTCGCCCAATCGTTTGAATCAAACTTCGTTCTGCTCGTAAGAAACCCTCCTTATCAGCATCCAAAATTGCGACCAACGATACCTCAGGTATATCGAGACCTTCCCGTAATAAATTAATTCCGACTAAGACATCAAATACTCCCAGACGAAGATCCCGAATAATCTCAACACGTTCAACCGTATCAATATCCGAGTGGACATAACGCACCTTCACGCCGTTATCCGATAAATATTCGGTTAACTGCTCGGCCATGCGCTTGGTTAAAACAGTGACTAAGACACGCTCGCGTACCTTCACCCGTTCGTGAATTTGATTGAGTAAATCATCGACCTGCGTGCTTGCTGGCAAAACTTCAATTGCCGGATCGACAAGTCCGGTAGGCCGAACTAGCTGCTCAACCACTTGCCCTGTCTTTTGGTTCTCATAATCTGCTGGGGTTGCTGATACAAAAACCGCTTGACGCATTTTGGTCTCAAATTCAGGAAACTTTAAGGGTCGATTATCCATCGCGGAGGGCAAACGAAATCCATACTCCACCAAAGTATGTTTGCGTGCCCGATCGCCGTTATACATCCCGTTAAGCTGACCAATCAACACATGACTTTCATCCAAAAACATCAAGGCATCGGGTGGCAAATAATCCACCAAGGTGGGCGGTGCATCGCCCGGTTTTGCGCCCGATAAATGCCGTGAGTAGTTTTCAATTCCCTTACAAAATCCCAGCTCTGAGAGCATCTCAAGATCAAAGCGAGTTCGTTGTTCTAAGCGTTGTGCCTCGACTAATTTAGTATCTTTCACGAACTCATCTAAACGCTCACGTAACTCAACCTTAATAGTCTCAATTGCCCGCAAGATCGTTTCGCGGGGGGTTACATAGTGGGAGCTGGGGTACACCGTGAAGCGCGGTAACTTTTGTTTAATCTTTCCGGTCAGGGGATCAAAAAAATGCAAGGACTCGACTTGATCATCAAATAACTCAACGCGGATGGCTAACTCATTGTGCTCGGCTGGGAAGATATCAATCGTGTCACCCCGCACCCGAAAGATACCCCGCTGAAAATCGAGCTCATTGCGCTCGTACTGCATTGAAATTAAACGCGTGACAATATCACGCTGCGTCAATTTATCACCAGGCCTCAGCGTTAAGACCATGCTGTGATAATCACCGGGATTACCAATGCCGTAGATCGCAGAAACCGTCGCCACAATCACCACATCACGGCGCTCTAATAAGCTCTTAGTTGCCGATAGACGCATTTGCTCGATGTGCTCATTGATTGAGGAGTCTTTTTCAATAAAGAGGTCGCGCGTCGGGACGTAAGCTTCAGGCTGGTAGTAGTCGTAATAACTTACAAAGTACTCCACTGCATTGCGAGGAAAGAACTCCCTGAATTCTGAGTACAACTGAGCAGCAAGAGTTTTGTTGGGAGCAAAGACAATCGCGGGTCGACCCATTCGCGCAATCACATTGGCCATGGTGAAGGTCTTCCCTGAACCGGTTACGCCCAAGAGGGTCTGAAACGATAGGCCGTCCTCAATACCAGCACATAACTGATCAATCGCCGCAGGCTGATCACCAGCAGGGGGAAAGGGTTGATACAACTGATACGGAGAATCTGTAAAACGGATGAATTGAGACTCAACTAGCGGTGGATCTTGCATGCCCCGATTGAGAGTTGCGCCCTCTTCTTTAACTAATTTTTTAGAGGAGCCCTCACGTGCTTTGGTTTTAGGACTTATGTTGGCTGGTTTTGGGGTGGGCTTACTCATCTCGGCTATCATTTATCACTGTGAACTTACTTGCGCAGCAAATTTTCAACAATCGTCAATTTTGCCGTTTTTATTCCAATTGCACCAAACATTCCTAAGAACCTGATTTACAACACATAAACCACATTCAATCAAAATGAACCTGTTTTCCTCCGTCCAATTAGCCCCCAAAGACCCCATTTTTGGCCTTACTGAAGCCTACACTGCCGATCAACGCCCCGGTAAAGTGAATTTAGGCGTTGGCGTCTACTACACCGACGAAGGCAAGGTGCCTTTACTCAGGGCGGTTCTTGAGGCTGAAAAAGAGCTTGTTGCTAAACAATCGCCTCGTGCCTACATCCCAATCGAAGGTCCAAACCCTTACAACTCAGCAGTGCAAAACTTGCTCTTTGGCGCAGACTCCCCCCTTATTAAAGAGGGTCGCGTTGTAACCGCTGAATGTCTTGGTGGAACTGGAGCCTTGCGCGTTGGCGGTGATTTTGTGAAGCGATTAGATACTAATGCGCCCGCTGCAATTAGCGCGCCAAGTTGGGAAAACCATCGCGGTATTTTTGAATCTGCCGGCTATCAGGTCTTGGAGTACAGCTACTTTGACCCCAAGACCCGTGGCGTGGATTTTGAGGGCATGGTTAAATCTTTAGAGTCCTTTCCAGCAAAAACCTTAGTGATTCTGCATGCCTGCTGTCACAACCCAACGGGTGCAGATCTCACTCCGGATCAGTGGAAAAAAATTATTTCTATTTGCCAAACACGCCAGTTAATTCCTTTTCTTGATATTGCCTATCAGGGATTTGCTACCGGCATTGAAGAAGATGGTGCGGCAGTGCAACTGTTTGCCAACTCTGGAATGTCTTTCTTCGTATCGAGCTCTTTTTCAAAATCATTTTCACTCTATGGTGAACGTGTGGGCGCACTTTCGATTGTTACTCAAAGCAAGGAAGAATCCGCTCGGGTTTTATCGCAATTAAAACGAGTCATACGCACCAATTATTCCAATCCACCTACGCATGGTGCTGCGATTGTGGCAATGGTGTTGAACTCCCCTAAATTACGCCAGATGTGGGAAGACGAACTCGCCGAGATGCGGGAACGGATTAAAGCAATGCGCCATGGTCTTAACAAAAAACTGGCTGCTGCTGGTGCGCAACAGGATTTTTCCTTTATTGAGACTCAGCGTGGCATGTTTTCCTATTCCGGCCTCACTGCTGGCCAAGTTGCCAATCTGCAAGAGCAAGATGGTATCTACGCACTTTCGACTGGGCGCATCTGTGTGGCAGCCTTGAACACCAAAAATTTAGATCGGGTTGCACAGGCTATCGCTCGGGTTCTCGTGTCAAAATAGGGTTTTTGCTGTATCTGGAGGGTAATCAATGCTTTATCAAATATACGATTTTCAGAAAGCGCTGTTACAACCCTTAACATCTTGGGCCAAAACGACCTCTGAGACGTTCATCAATCCAGCCAACCCCCTATCCCTTCTTCCGGGTGCGGAGCGCTTTGCTGCAAGCTATGAACTCTTACACCGTCTCGGTAAAGACTATAAAAAGCCTGAATTTGGCATTCGCAGCATCAAAGCCCACGGCAAAGAGGTAGTGGTTCAAGAAATCACAACCCTTGCAAGACCATTTTGTAACTTAGTTCGCTTTAAGCGCTTCTCCGATGACATCGATGTCATCACGAAGATGAAGCAAGACCCGATTGTGTTAATTGTTGCCCCTCTCTCGGGTCATCATTCCACTTTATTACGCGATACTGTACGCACGATGTTGCAAGACCACAAGGTCTACATCACTGACTGGGTGGATGCGCGAATGGTTCCAAATGACCAAGGGGTTTTTGGATTAAGCGACTACGTAAACTACATTGAAGATTTCATTCGCTTAATTGGTGCTAAAAATCTTCATGTGATTTCTGTATGCCAACCTACCGTACCGGTGCTGGGAGCAGTTTCATTAATGGCCTCCCGGGGTGAAGCAACTCCTAAATCACTCATCATGATGGGCGGCCCGATTGATGCCCGCAAACATCCCACAGCCGTCAACTCCTTGGCCACAAATAAATCGATTCAGTGGTTCGAAGCCAATACGATTCATAACGTACCGCCACCCCATCCTGGCGTGGGTCGCCGTGTTTATCCTGGTTTCTTACAGCACCTTGGTTTTATTGCTATGAACCCCAGTAATCATATGCAGTCTCATTGGGATTTCTTCCAAAACTTAGTACGGGGTGACGAGCAAGATGCTAAAGCGCATATTCGCTTCTATGATGAGTACAACGCTGTGCTTGACATGGACGCACACTACTATTTAGACACCATCAGAACCGTGTTCCAAGAGTGCGCATTACCTAATGGTACTTGGAAGGTAAATGGCGAACTCGTAAAACCAGAAGATATTCAACAATCAGCCATGCTCACCATTGAGGGGGAAATGGACGATATCTCTGGAAGCGGGCAAACGCGCGCTGCTCACAAACTCTGTAAAGGAATTGATGAGTCTATGAAAGAGCATTACGAGGTCAGTGGTGCTGGGCACTATGGCATCTTTTCTGGAAGACGCTGGCGTAATAAGGTATACCCGCGAATACAAAGCTTTATTCGTGCGCACCATGCTACCAATCCAAACAATCAAGACGCTAATTAAGTCCGTTTCTATCGAAGTTAATGCGCTCTCCCAAGCTAGCTGACTTATTAGAGGACGCCTTACCTCAAACACAATGCACAAAGTGCGGCTACCCGGATTGCCGCGGCTATGCAGAGGCAATGGCTGATGGTGAACGCCCAAATCGCTGTCCTCCTGGTGGTCAAGAAGGCATTATTCGACTCAGTAGGATTCTGGATTTCAAGCTCAATGAAGAAATAAATCAAATTGATCCTGAGTGCGGCATTGAACGGCCCAGACCAGTTGCATTTATCGATCCCAAGGCTTGTATTGGTTGCACACTGTGTATTCAAGCTTGTCCAGTGGATGCTATTGTGGGTGCCTCCAAGCAAATGCATACCGTCTTACCGGAGTGGTGTACTGGATGTGATCTTTGTGTGGCACCCTGTCCGGTCGACTGCATCACCATGATTAATATCACCGGTAAGCAAACGGGATGGAATGCATGGTCAAGCTCTCAGGCTGATCTCGCAAGGGCCCGTTATCAAACCCATCAAGAGCGACTTGATCGCGAAGAGCGTGACAATAAGATCCGTTTAGCTAAGAAGGCGAAGGCAAAACTAGTTGCATTGGATGAAACCCAAGCGAGCTCTCCGGCGGAAGTAACTGAAATTGAACGTAAGCGTGCCATCATTGCTGCAGCGATAGCACGGGTCAAACAATCAAACCCATAGTCTGTGTATGAATGCTGAGCAACGGATTGTCTTTTTTCAGGAACTAAAAGCCAACAATCCAAAACCAAGCACCGAACTAGAATACAGCTCCCCATTTGAGCTATTAACAGCAGTTCTCTTATCGGCACAAGCCACCGACATCTCCGTAAACAAAGGCACACGCCGACTCTTCGCAGTTGCCAACACACCAGAAGCAATCCTTACCCTAGGGGAGGCGGGGGTTCGCCCCTATATTCAGCACATTGGTTTATATAAAACCAAAGGGAAACACCTTCAAGAGACGTGCAGCATATTAATCAATCGACATGGTGCTGAGGTCCCCAAGAAACGAGAGGATCTCGAGGCTCTTCCAGGAGTTGGGCGTAAAACTGCTAATGTCATTCTGAACACTGCATTTGGTGAGCCTACTATCGCCGTAGACACTCATATTTTTAGGGTATCCAACCGTACTGGTTTAGCCCCAGGCAAGAATGTGATCGAGGTTGAAAAGAAGTTAATGAAACGTGTTCCGCAAGAATTTATCCACGATGCGCACCATTGGCTAATCTTGCATGGTCGCTATGTCTGCAAAGCACGTAATCCTGATTGTGCTCATTGCGTTGTTGAGCCCCTTTGTTCCTATAAACACAAAACTGATACTGGAAAAGTACGTGGCCCTATTTAATCCATCCCGTGAGGAGGTCCGTCAGTTTTTTTGCACAACCTGGCAAAAGCACACGGATGGGAGTCTTTTAACGCCCCTAGAAATGCTTGCGAGTCAGTGGATGGAGCTGCACCCAGAGTTTCATATGATCTTGAACGATCCAACCGGCGCGCTTGAGCAAGAATTTACCCCTGAGAAAGGAATAACTAATCCTTTTTTGCATCTGTCTATGCATCTATCGATTAGTGAACAGATTTCGATTGATCAACCACCAGGCATTCGACAGATCGCCAATGCATTGAGTAAAAAATTGGATTCTGAACACGAAGCACAACATCAAATTATGGAGTGCCTAGGACAAGTCTTATGGCAGGCTCAGCGTGACGCGAGTGCGCTTGATACAAATACCTATTTAGAGTCTTTACGAAAATTACTTTAGGCTAAATCAGCAATGCCAGAGCGGATCGCATCTGGCAAACTTCTAGAAGCTTCTCGTCTTGTTTTTCTGATGCTCTCAGACAGCTCTCGTTGTTTGCTTGACCAAATGGATCCTGGGAAAAATGGGTCATCGATAAACCGAGGAATCACGTGCCAATGCAAATGCGGTACCTGATTACCCAATGATGCAATGTTGATCTTTTGGGGATGCATCACACGACGAACTGCAAACTCAGTGACATCAACCAAGGCCATAAGAATCTCTCGCTCCACCCGTGAGAGATCGCTCATTTCTGCAACATGCCGATTCCAGATAACCCGGCAATATCCTGGAAGATCAGGGTCGTCAATTAAAACAACGCGCGCATCATCACCGCGCCAAACTAGCTGGCCACCGTCTTCTTTACAAAGGATGCACTCAATCATAGGTGTAATGTAAAACAGAAAGGCGCTTAAGTCATCCTTTTGGAATGATTTAAGCGCCCAACCGCACTCCTTAGCAATCCGCGTGATTGGCGGATGATTGCATTAATGAAACTGTTCTTCCTCGGTCGATCCAGTTAGTGCCGTTACCGAAGACTTACCCCCCTGGATCACAGTGGTCACATCGTCAAAGTATCCTGTGCCAACTTCTTGCTGATGCGACACAAAACTATAACCACGATCACGCGCCGCGAACTCGGGCTCCTGTACCTTCTCAACATAAGCGGTCATGCCCCGCTTGACATAGTCCTGCGAGAGGTCAAACATGTTGTACCACATCGAGTGGATACCCGCCAAGGTAATGAACTGATACTTATAGCCCATTGCACCAAGCTCACGTTGGAACTTGGCAATTGTGGTGTCATCTAAATTTTTCTTCCAGTTAAACGAGGGCGAACAGTTATATGCCAACATCTTGCCGGGGAACTTCTCCCGAATTGCCTCCGCAAATTTCTTGGCGAACTCAAGATCAGGTGTACCCGTTTCACACCACACCATATCGGCATATGCCGCATATGCCAGTCCGCGCGAGATCGCTTGTCCTAAACCTTTGCGGGTCTTATAGAAACCCTCTGGGGTGCGCTCACCGGTCAAGAATGGCTTGTCGTTTTCATCATAATCAGAGGTAATTAGGTCAGCCGCTTCTGCATCGGTTCTTGCCAAGATGATCGTTGGCACGCCCATAACGTCTGCTGCTAGACGAGCTGCGATCAATTTCTGTACAGACTCTTGGGTTGGTAATAAGACCTTACCACCCAGGTGGCCACACTTTTTAACAGAAGACAATTGATCTTCAAAGTGGACGCCTGCAGCACCATTTTTAATTAATGCTTTGCTGAGTTCATATGCATTTAATACACCACCGAATCCAGCTTCTGCATCAGCCACAATCGGCGCAAAGTAATCAATGTATCCAGGATCGCCTGGGTTAATACCCTTAGACCACTGGATTTGATCGGCGCGCTCAAAGGTATTGTTGATCCGCTCCACAACTTTAGGAACAGAATCCACTGGATACAAAGACTGGTCTGGATACATAGCGGCATAACTATTGTTATCAGCAGCTACTTGCCAACCGGATAAATAAATGGCTTTTACACCCGCCTTAACTTGTTGCATTGCCTGTCCACCCGTTAATGCTCCAAGGCAATTGACATACGCCTCATTGTTCACAAGGTTCCATAACTTATCAGCACCTTGTCGTGCAAGGGTGTACTCAGGTCGCACTGAGCCACGCAAGCGCACCACATCTTCAGCGGTGTAACCTCGCTTAATTCCCTGCCAACGGGGATTGATATCCCAATCCTTTTGAATTGTTGCTGCCTCTGCCTTACGCGTCACCATATTGCTCTCCTTCTATCAAGATAAAAAATCTTAAGAATTGAACGTTTGTTCGTATCAACTCTTATGTCTTATAGAAGAGTTTAGAGAGGAATATAAAGGTTAAGCCTATTTATCAGAGGTCAAACAAATAAATATTATTCATTAAAATCAATAATTTATAATAATATTATCGCAATATGAAAACAATAATTAGAGAATGAAAAATATTTATGAAGTAGGATTTTGATTAGTTTTATCTTGTGGAATCGATATTTCACAATGCGGTAAGAGATGCTGTAGCCACATCTTCACTATTACCCTCTGAAAAGGACGTACTTAAGCAGGAGTTTTGTTTGGGATATTGCTAGCCACCTTAAAGGCAGTAAAGATAATCAGGCATTGGATGAATGCTACGCCTAAGAATAGCCAGTTGGGTTGGCCTGCATCAAGCAAGATTCCGAAGGCAAGCGGTCCAACGGATGCGCCGAGATCAATACCAGAATAGACAATGCCATATACACGTCCAGAGGCGCCCTGCGGTGTGGCAGAGCGGATCATTAAATCACGCGAAGGTGCAGCGACACCAAGACCAATACCAATAATGACAAATAGACTCGGGATCAATACTGCTGATGCAATCTCCGTCCCAATCACAATCGACATCAATGCACTAATCATTAAACAAATAACGACGGTCCTCTCAGGCGAGGCTAACTTACTGGCAATATATCCGCCTAGAATCATGCCGCCTGCACTACCCAGCGCTAATAAGGTAAGGAAGAAGTTACCTGA